>JBBQAB010000367.1:0-13369 GCA_038198385.1 Propionibacteriales bacterium | reverse complement strand
ATCGTGGGCAGTGGGCCGGCCGGCTACACCGCCGCGGTCTACGCCGCCCGGGCCAACCTGAAGCCGCTGGTCTTCGAGGGTTCGGTCACCGCCGGTGGCGCCCTGATGAACACCACCGAGGTCGAGAACTTCCCCGGGTTCCGTGAGGGCATCATGGGTCCGGACCTGATGGACAACATGCGCGCCCAGGCTGAGCGTTTCGGCTCTGAGCTCGTGGCCGAGGACATCGCCTCGGTGGACCTGACCGGCGCGGTCAAGACCGTCACCGACGGCTACGGCAACACCTTCTCGGCGCGCGCGGTGATCCTCGCGACCGGGTCGGGCTACCGCAAGCTCGGGTTGCCCGACGAGGAGCGGCTGTCGGGCCACGGCGTTTCCTGGTGTGCGACCTGCGACGGCTTCTTCTTCCGCGACAAGGACATCGCGGTCGTGGGCGGCGGCGACTCCGCGGTCGAGGAGGCCACCTTCTTGACGCGCTTCGCGCGCTCGGTCACCCTGGTCCACCGGCGCGGTGAGCTGCGGGCCAGCAAGATCATGGCCAACCGGGCCCACAAGGACCCCAAGATCTCCTTCGCCTGGAACTCGGAGGTGGCGGAGATCCACGGCCAGTCCTCCCTGACCGGGGTGACCCTGCGCGACCTGACCACCGGCGAGACCCGGGAGCTCCCCCTCGCGGGGCTGTTCATCGCCATCGGCCACGACCCCCGCTCCGAGCTGCTGCACGGCCAGGTCCACCTGGACGGTGAGGGCTACGTCATTACCGACGCCCAGTCCACCCGGACCAACCTGCCCGGGGTGTTCGCCTGTGGCGACCTGGTCGACCACACCTACCGGCAGGCGGTCACCGCCGCCGGCAGCGGCTGTGCCGCGGCTCTGGACGCCGAGCGGTTCCTCGCGGACCTGGACGACGTCGGCGACGTCGTCATGGCCCGCCACGAGGCCGCCCTGTCCGGCGCGGGCAGCTGAGCTAAACCTGTCAGAGGTCCGGCGCACACTGGCGTCAGGCCTGAGCAGCGCCCCGCGGCCCACCCTCCGGGGTGGCCCGGGGGTGCGGACCACACCAGGTCCCGGACGGGACCGCAACGAGGAGATACCGATGGGCGCAGTAACCGACGTCACCGACGCCGACTTCAACGAGGTCGTGCTCAAGTCCACCAAGCCGGTGGTCGTGGACTACTGGGCGGACTGGTGCGGCCCGTGCAAGCAGGTCGCCCCGATCATCGAGGAGCTGGCTACCCAGCACGGGGACAAGGTGACCTTCGTGAAGATGGACACCAACACCAACCCGGTGACCCCGGCCAACAACCATGTCCTCGGGCTGCCGACGATCCAGGTCTACGTGGACGGCGAGCTCGTCAAGGCGTTTAAGGGCGCCAAGTCCAAGTCGACCCTGCTGAAGGCAATCGAGGAATACCTCTGATCGACCCCGCCTCCGCCTGAGCCGCCCGGCGGCCGGCGGTCCGGGTGGGCCGTCGGGATGGCTCGGCCGCATGCCCCACACCCGGGACCTACGGTCAGAAGTGGCCGGGGACCCGCGGGTCGGTGCCCTCCTGGACCACCGCCGACGCCGGCTCAGGAACCCCGATCGGCTGCGACACGAGGTCGGCGAGCCGGTGCCACGCGGCGCCGAGGCCGGGCCGCCACCGTACGGTGGTCTGCAGATCCATCCGGAGCCGCGGCGTCATCGGGTGGTCGCGGACGACCGAGAACCCGACGGCCTCCAGCCAGCCGACGGGCAGCATGCAGGACGGGCCCTCATGGTAGGTCCCCACAGCCTCCAGGGCCCGGATGTCGCGCCGGGCGACCAGGCCCGCCGCGGCCTGCATGAGCTGCCGACCGATCCCCCGGCCGCGGAACTCCTCGGCCACGTGCGCCGACATCACCACCGCGGCGTCGGGGCTGACGGGGGTGGTCGCGAAAGCGCCGAGCCGACGGACGTAGCGGGCGGGCGCCAGGGTCAGGTAGCCGATGGTCTGGCCCTCGTGGGTGGCCAGCACCCCGCAGTATCCCCAGCGGGCGGTCACGGCCTCGGCCCACTCGTTCTTGATGGTGCCCCGGTCCAGGTGGTCCGGCGACCCGGCCAGGTCGGTGAGGCCGACCTGCCAGAAGGTGCACGACGAGCAGGGCTCAGGGAGCGACGGCAGGTCGGCGGCGGTCATCGGTCGAAGACGTCGAGAGCTCATGAGTCACGTCCTAGTGCGAGGTCTAGCCAGTCCCAGGGCAAAACCAAGGGCCAGTCCAAACACAACCCCCGAGGCGAGCCAGGAGACCCACCGCGCGGAACGCGACCATCCGGGTCGAACGCCGGCCGTGATGGTCGTGCCCATGGGGCCCATCGTAGGCCGATCACCGGGGTTAAGCGAGACGGCGCCGTGGGTGGGGAGCATCCGACGGCGGGGCTTCGACGTGCAGCCCTGGGACGGATGAGGCACCCTAGGGGGGTGAGTGAGACGGCCATCTTCCCGCCCGGAGCCGAACCCGGACCGGAGTCCCCGCGCGCCGCCGCTCCCGAGCCCCGGCCCCGTCGCGACACCCGCCTGGACACGTACGTGGACCGCTACGCCGCCCGTACGCACGGGATGACCGCCTCGGCCATTCGGGCCCTGTTTGCGGTCGCTAACCGTCCCGAGGTCGTCTCCCTGGCCGGGGGGATGCCCAACATCGCCGACCTCCCCCTCGACGTGGTCTCCTCCACCCTCAGCCAGCTCGTGATCGACGACGGCCGCCGGGTCATGCAGTACGGCTCGGGCCAGGGTGAGCCCGCCATCCGCGAGGCCATCTGCCAGGTGATGAAGCTGGAGGGCATCACCGCCCACCCCGACGACGTCACCGTCACGGTGGGCTCCCAGCAGGCGCTGGACCTGGTGACCCGGATCTTCTGCGACCCGGGTGACGTCGTCCTGTGCGAGGCCCCCAGCTATGTCGGAGCCCTGGGTGTCTTCCGGGCCTTCCAGTGCGAGGTCGCCCACGTCGCGATGGACGATCACGGGCTGGACCCGACGGCATTGCGGGAGGCCATCGCCGCCCTGCGCCTGGCCGGCAAGCGGGTCAAGTTCCTCTACACGATCCCCAACTTCCAGAACCCCGCCGGCGTGACCCAGACCCTCGAGCGACGCCGGGAGATCCTCCAGATCGCGGTCGAGGCCGACCTGCTGGTGGTCGAGGACAACCCGTACGGGCTGCTCGGCTTCGACGCCGAGCCCCTGCCGGCCATGCGGTCCATGGACGCCGACCGGGTGGTCTATCTCGGGTCCTTCTCCAAGACCTTCGCGCCGGGCTTCCGGATCGGCTGGGTGCTGGCCCCGCACGCAGTCCGGGAAAAGCTGGTGCTCGCCCAGGAGTCGGCCACTCTGTGCCCCCCGGTCTTCTCCCAGTTCGCCATCGCCGCCTACCTGGCCAACCACGACTGGCGTGGCCAGATCAAGATCTTCCGGGAGATGTACCGGGAGCGCCGCGACGCGATGCTGACCGGCCTGGCCGACCACATGCCGGCCGGCACGACCTGGACCGTGCCCGGGGGCGGGTTCTTCGTGTGGGTCACGCTCCCGCCGGGCCTGGACTCGCACGCCATGCTGCCGCGGGCGGTGACCGCCCGGGTCGCGTACGTCCCCGGGACGGCCTTCTACTCCGACGGCTTCGGCAGCCGCCACATGCGGCTGTCCTACTGCTTCCCGACCCCCGAACGCATCATCGAGGGCACCCGCCGGCTCGGCGAGGTGCTCGAGTACGAGGCCGGGGTGAACGCCACCTTCGGCACCGTCGCCGCCGACGAGGGCAACCGCCAGCTGGAGCGCGGCTACGACGCGCCCGGGGCCAACCAGACGTGACGCAGGACGAGAGGACACCCGAGTTGAGCGAGTCGAGCCCCCACCGGACGAGCCAGCCCCACCCAAGCCAGACCCAGAACCAGGCGACCCAGGCCCAGGCGGCCCAGGCGAGCCAGGCCCCGACGGTGGTCGTGCTGTCCGGCGGCCTCTCCCACGAGCGGGACGTGTCCCTGCGCTCGGGGCGCCGGGTCTCGGAGGCTCTGCGGTCCCAGGGGCTCGACGTCGTGGAGTCCGACGTCGACTCCACGCTCGTCCCCCGGTTGGCCGAGCTGCTTGGCGCGGTGGTGTTCCCGGTCCTGCACGGGGAGGCCGGGGAGGACGGCGCCCTGCGCGAGGTTTTGGCGCTGCTGAACGTGCCCTTCGTGGGGTCGATCGGGTCGGCCTCCCGGGTCGCCTTCGACAAGTCCATCGCCACCACCGTCGTCGCCGACGCCGGGATCACGACACCGGTCCAGGTGGCCCTGCCGCACGAGATCTTCCGCGAGCTCGGCGCCCAGGCCCTGGTCGCAGCGCTCGGCCAGCAGATCGGCTTCCCCATGATGGTCAAGCCGTCCCGCGGCGGCTCGGCGTTGGGCTGCAGCAAGGTGACCCGGGCCGAAGAGCTGCCCTCGGCCATGGTCGGGGCGTACGCGTACGGTCCGGTCGCCGTGGTCGAGCAGTTCATCGCGGGCACCGAGGTCACGGTGGCCGTGGTGGACCGCGGCCAGGGACCCGCCGCCCTGCCCGCGGTCGAGATCCGACCCGACTCGGGCGTCTACGACTACACCGCGCGCTACACCGCCGGCGCCACCCGGTTCCTGTGCCCCGCGGAGGTGTCGGCGGAGGTGGCCGAACGCTGCGCGGCGCTCGCCCTGACCGTCCACGCCGAGCTGGGCCTGCGCGACCTCTCCCGGACCGACCTGATCGTCACCGACGCGGGCGAACCGGTCTTCTTAGAGGTCAACGTCGCCCCCGGCATGACCGAGACCTCCGCGGTCCCGCTGGCCATCGAGGCGGCCGGCTGGAGCCTCGGCCGGATGTGCGCCGACCTGGTCCGGACGGCCCACGCCCGCGGCACCGCCGACCGGGCGGTCTCGGGCACGCCGGCCGCGGTGTCCTGACGGTGCGGAACCGGGCGTGAACCGGCTGCGGCAGGCCGGAGCGGTCCTGGTGGGGCTGGTCCTCGCCGGGGTGATGGTCGTCCTCGGCCTCTGGCAGCTGAACGTCTACCACTCCCAGGGTGAGTCCCAGTCCCTCGCCCGGGCCGCCGCCCCACCGCTACCCCTGACCCAGGTCGCACCTGCCGGGGCCGCCGTGCTCGACGGCTACGGTCGTACGGTGACGCTGACGGGCACCTACGACCCGTCGCTGCAGCTGCTGGTCCCGTTGGCCGGGGTCCCGGGGTCCTACCGGGTGCTCACCGGCATGCGGCAAGCCGACGACAGCGTGGTCGCGGTGGTCCGGGGGGTGGTCGCCGGACCGACCCCTCCTCCCCCCCCGGTCGGGATCCAGCAGGCGACCGGGATCCTGCTCCCCTCCGAGGAGGACCCGAGTGGGCGCCAGGTCCCGTCGGGCCAGCTCTCGACCGTACGGCTCCCCACCCTGGCCCAGGAGTGGCCCGGCCCCCTGGTCGGGGGGTTCGTGACCGTGTCAGCTCCCGACGCGGCCCAGAACGGGCTGTCGCCCGCCACGGTGGTGCTGCCGGAGGGGCAGGGACGGCTGCGGAACGGCGCGTACGCCCTGCAGTGGTGGGTGTTTGCGGCCTTCTCGCTGGGGATGGCCCTGCGGATCGCTCGAGACCTGGGTCGTCGTCAGGACCTGCTGGAGACCGAGGAGGCCGCTGAGGTCGCCCCCGGGCGCGTTGTCGACCAGACATAGGCTCTGAACATGCGCAACGCCCTTCTTCGTTACCGGGTGATGGCCTACGTGGTGGGCTGTCTGCTGGTCGTCCTGGTCTGTGTCGGACTGCCCCTGAAGTACCTGGGCGACAACGACACCGTGGTGCTGTTCACGGCCATCCCGCACGGCTGGCTCTACATGCTGCTGCTGATCACCGCGCTCGACCTCGGCCGGCGGGCCAAGTGGAGCTGGAAGCGACTGCTGCTCATCGCCCTCGCCGGCACGGTCCCCTTCCTGTCTTTCGTGGCCGAACGGTCCGCGACCCACGACATTCGCGCCAAGCTGGCGGCCGAGGACGAAGCCCTGACCAACGCCGCCCACGCCGTGGGTGCCGAGCCGGGGTCCGAGACCCCGAGTGTGCCCGGGACCAGCCCGCAGGTCTGACCGCACCATCCGCAGCCCGAGCGCCGGGTAGCGGCGCGAGTGCCGGGTAGGGGCGTCGAGGCCCCACGACCCGCACCTGAGCGCCACCATCGGGTCGTGGGAGGCACCCGCCGTGGTCGACGCAGCCCCGCCGCTGCGGTCGAACAACGACGCACCTCCTTCGGTGAGCGGTTGAGAGCGCCAGCGCCACCCGACCCTTCTGACAGAAGATGTCCCTACCCTCGTGAACCGAGACCCTTTTAATGACTTATTGATATATCGACATATCGTTCGCGAGCCGCAGGACCTCGACAATGCGGGCCAGATCGTCTGTGGAGGCGAACTCGATGGTGATGCGTCCCTTGGTCCTGCCGATGTCCACCCGGACCCGGGTCTCGAAGTGGTCGGACAGTCGCGCCGCCAACGCGGTCGCCTCCGGGGAGGCCGGTGCGGGCCCACGCCGGAGACTGCGGGGCTCCTCACTTCCGGTCTCGCCCAGTGCCACCAGCTCCTCGACCGCCCGGACGGACAGACCCTCGGCCACGACTCGCTGGGCGAGTCGCTCCTGACCGGCCGGCTCGGGCACAGCGAGCAGGGCGCGGGCGTGACCGGCGCTGAGCACACCGGCCGCCACCCGCCTCTGCACCGTCGGCGGCAGCCGCAGCAGCCGGATGGTGTTGGAGATCTGCGGCCGTGACCGCTTGATCCGGGTGGCGAGCTCATCCTGGGTGCAGCCGAAGTCCTCCAGCATCTGCTGGTAGGCCGCCGCCTCCTCCAGCGGGTTCAGCTGGGCCCGATGCAGGTTCTCCAGCAGGGCATCCCGCAGCAGGTCATGGTCCTCGGTCTCGCGGACGATGGCCGGGATCGTCGCGGTACCGGCCCGCTGCGAGGCCCGCCAACGACGCTCCCCCATGACCAGCTCGAAGGTGCCGTCGCCGAGCGGGCGTACGACAACCGGCTGCAGCAGCCCCACTTCCTGGATGGACCCCACGAGCTCGTCGAGCGCATCCTCGTCGAAGACCGTCCGGGGCTGCTTCGGGTTCGGGGTAATGGCGTCCAGGGGAAGTTCGGCAAAGTACGAGCCCTCCGGAACCGGCAGCAGAGCAGTGCTCTCCGCGGGTTCAGATCCCGTCTGAGACGGTTGTCTGTGCCTCGAAACCGCTGGCGCCGGCGCTGGAGTCGGGACCCGTTCCTCCGTCGCCTCGGGCAGTTCGGTCCGTTGGAACAGCTCGCCCAGTCCCCGTCCCAGCCCGCGTCGGTCGGTGGCTGTGCTCATGACATCTCCTTGGCGCCGCGGCGGGCGATCTCCGCCGCCGCAGCCAGATAGGACACCGCACCGGCGGAGTCAGGGTGGTAGGTCAGGACCGTCTGCCCGTAACTCGGGGCCTCCGAGATGCGGACGGAGCGGGGAATGGCGGTCGGCAGCGTCTCGGCGGCGAAGTGGGTCCGGACCTCGTCGGCGACCTGGGCCGCCAACCGAGTGCGGCCGTCGTACATGGTCAAGAGCACAGTCGAGAGCCTGAGCTTCTCGTTGAGCTCACCCTTGACCAGCTGGATCGTCCGCATGAGCTGCGAGACCCCCTCTAACGCGTAGTACTCGCACTGAATGGGGATGAGGATCTCCGACGCGGCGACGAGGGCGTTGAGGGTGAGCAGACCCAACGAGGGTGGGCAGTCCAGGAAGACGTAGTCCGTCGGGTGCTCCGCCAGATAGGCGGTCAGGGCCCGCAGCAGGCGGTTCTCCCGAGCGACCACCGAGACGAGCTCGATCTCGGCCCCGGCGAGGTCCACGGTGGCCGGCAGGACGCGGAGACCGTCGGCCTCGGGGGAGTCGACCACGTGCTCGGCGATGATGTGACCCTCGATCAGGATCTCGTATGTCCCCGGGGTTCCGATGACGTGGTCGACCCCGAGCGCGGTGCTGGCGTTGCCCTGGGGATCCATATCCACGAGCAGGACCGAGAGCCCGCCCAGGGCAAGCCCTGCCGCCAAGTTGACCGCGCTCGTGGTCTTGCCGACGCCGCCCTTCTGATTGGCCACCACAAAGATCCGGGTGGCCGGTGGTGCGGGCAGGCAGACCGGGAGCTCGGGTGTTTCACGTGGAACATCGACTGGGGCATCCGAGCCGGGTCCGAACTCCGGTTCGTCGAACTTCGCCCGTCGGGGACCCCGGGCCGTTCGCCTCGGGGCCTCGGGACTGGCCAGCCCGGCCGGGGCCTCGACGTCGGCGTTGGCATCCGTGGGATCAGTCAGTCGCGGGGCAGCGCCCCTGAACGCGGTCGAGTGATCGACCCCCGCCTGGACGTTCGACGTGCCTGCTCCGCCGTTCGACCGGCCCGCTCGCCCGCCCGCTGTGCACGCTCCGCCGCCCGCTGCCCCCGCCGGAGCTGAGATGACCGGAGCCCCGCCCGGGGTCTCAGCCGCAGCTGCCGTCGGGGCCCCGGAACTGAGCTCACCAGATGAACGGGTAGCCGGGGGGTTCGACCTCACCGTCACTCCGCGTGGCTCTTGGCCCGGTGCCCGGTGCAGCTCAGGGGCGGACGGGGGCGTGGGCGTCGCCGTGGGCAAGCCGTGACTCACGGACTGCTCGGTCAGGGGAGCAGCCAGCTCCGCCTGCTCCTGGAGGACCGGAGCCTCGTGGACCAGGTCCACCGCCGTGGCCGGAACTCGTACGGGGTCACCCGTGGATACCGGTGGTGCCGCTTGGACGTTCTGCGGGCCGAGATGGGGGAGGGCGGGCCTTGCTGCCGCGCGTGACGGCTGGGCTGCGACATCAGCCGCCGGTTCCGCCGGAACGGACGCCCTCGACTTGGGCCGAAACCAGTCGGGTTTTTCACGTGAAACACGCGGATAACCGACCACCGGGTCCACCCGTACGCCGCGGGGCCACCCAAGACCGGCGACCACGCCTTCGGTTGCCGTCGACATTGCCATCTCTCATCCCCCGCTGTTCGTCCTTAACCTCCACCGTAACCAACCTGCGGGTACCGCCCCGAGACCGACGCGGCTCCCCGACCCGTCAATCGTCCGTCGGCTACCCCTCGCCCTCCCTCCCTGGCTCAGACGGCAACCTCCGGTGTCATCTCAGCGTTGAGCGGGCCCCCGAGGAACAGCGTTGCTGCGCAATCGAATCACGGTGGCGGGATCGGCGTCGGGGTAGGCCCGGACGGCGAGGACCTCCGCGCTGAGCCGGGCCACGGCCAGGGCGTGCTGGTTGGCGTCGATCTCCTCAGCCGCGGTCCGCCCCTTGATGGCCAAGATGTCCCCGTCTCTCGCCCGAAGGGGAGCACACCAACCGACCAGCCGTTCCAGCGGGGCCAGGGCTCGGGAGGTGACGACGTCGTAGGTGACCCGATGGTCTTCGGCTCGACCCCGCACCACCCGAACCCGATCACCCAGGCCCAGCTCAGCTACGGTTTCGGTGAGGAAGATGGACCGGCGCAGCAAGGGTTCCAGCAGGGTCACCTGCAGGTCGGCCCGCAGGATAGCCAGCGGCAGACCCGGCAGTCCCGCCCCGCTCCCGACGTCGACCACCGAGGAGCCCTCGGGGAGCAGGTCGGCCACGGCGACACTGTTGGCCACGTGCCGGTCCCAGAGGCGGTCCAGCTCACGGGGCCCGATCAGGCCCCACTCCGTCCCCTTCGTCCCTAATATATCGATATATCTACTAATCAGGGGGAAGGCGGATCCGTACAGCTCCCGCAGTGCGCTCACGACACACCATCATGGCAGTGACCGTGTCCTCTCGGGGACAGCCCGCACCTTCTCGGGGGACGGCCTGCGTCCGCCGGGTGCCCCCGCGGAGACCTGGACCTCGGCGTGCCGGCCTGCGCCGCCCGACCGATCGCCGACCTCACGGGTGCCGGACAATGAGGGGGTGCGCACCGATCTGCTGGCCTAGCAGTGTCGACCACCACGGAGGCCGCCACAGGGGCTGCCCGGGCGTACGCGGACCGACCCGACACCTGCGTCCAGGCCCAGGGACACCGATCACGGTGGCCGCCCTGGTCTCGACCCCGGTCGTCGAGTCCACCGTGCACCGGCTCGACCTGATCGTGCCCCTCGAGGCCGGCCCACCGTCGGACGCGGCACCACGCACACCCTGGCCGTTCTGGCGGGACTGAACGGCAGGCCCCTGTCGGCGGACTGGCGCCCGGTCGAGGCCGTCCTGCGGGAACGGGCCGGCTACCGGTCGACGATCCGCACTTTCCGCTCCTCGGCTGAGTTCAGCCGGCCCCGCCTGTCGAGCTCAACCCCCACGGCCAGCACCCGAGACGCGATCAGCCGACCCGCCACGCAGGGTGTCCACCGGGCAGGGAAACCACCTCGGGAGCAACTTACCTCGCACGCCCTGCCCCGTGGACCACCCCCCAGTCCAGGACCGGGCGGGGTCGCCCGCACGAGCGGGTTAGTGATCCCGCGGCAGGATCAGGCGGGAAGGACGACCACCCGGCGCCGGGGCTCCTCGCCCTCGGACGCACTCTTCAGGCCCGCCGCGGCGACCGCGTCGTGCACGATCTTGCGCTCGAACGGGTTCATCGGGGTCAGCGGCATCTTCTCGTTCGTCGCCTTGACCTCGCTCACGGCGTCCGTGGCCAGGGCCACGAGCTCGGCGCGGCGGCGGTCCCGGTATCCCGCGACGTCCAGCATCAGCCGACTGCGGTCACCGGTCTCGGTCATCACCGCGAGCCGGGTCAGCTCCTGCAGGGCGTCCAGCACCTGACCGTTGGGGCCGACCAGGACCTGGGACTCGCTGACGATGGAGACGTGCGCCCGGTCGCCCTCGATGTAGGTGTCGATATCGCCGTCCAGGTCGGCGATGTCGAGCAGCTCCTCCAGGTAGTCGGCCGCGATCTCGGACTCCGTCTCCAGGGGGTGCTCGTCGTCGTCGCCGTCCCCCTCGGACTCCGCCTCATCGCTGACGCCGGCGTCCTTGGGGGTACCTGAGTCTGTCGCCGGGTCTGCGGAGACGGGGTCTGCGAGGGGAGGGTCAGACGGGGTCGAGTCAGACCGGACCGAGTCAGACGGGGCCGGACTGGTCCCGTCGGCCGCCGACTCGGCTCCGGATTCCGCACTCAGGTCGTCGCTCGACCCGGCCGGGGCCCCCACGGCCGCCGCGGCACCGCTCGGGTCCGCGCTCTGCTCCGGCTCCGAAGCCGTCACGCCCACCGGGGCGCTCTCCGCGGTGGCGTCCTGCTCAGGCTGCTCGCTGTGGTCGTTCACGAAATCCCTTTCTTGGGGGCGGTCGTCCCGCCCCGGTCCTGACCCGTCGTCGACCGCCCGACGGTGTGCCGTGGGCCTGGACACCTCGTACGGCGTCGCGGACCCCAGCGTGGTCTGTGGGTGGGCTACTTCCGCTGCGAGCGGGGCTGCTTGCGGGGCTGCTGCCGGATGACCTGGCTGACCGAGGTTCCGGTCGCCTCAGCCTCGACCTCGAGGTCGGACACGATGTTCTCGTGCAGGTCCTTGCCCTTGGCCTTGCGACGTTCCTCCCACGCGTCGTACGCCGGGGTTCCCGGAGCCGGGTTCCGCCGGATCACGTAGAACTGCTGACCCATCGTCCACAGGTTTGAGGTGAACCAGTAGATGAGCACGCCGACCGGGAAGTTGATCCCGCCGATAGCGAAGATGAGAGGGAACAAATAGAGCATCAGCTTCTGCTGCTGCGCGAACGGGCCGGTCAAGGCGTCGGCGGGCATGTTCTTGCGCATCAGCTGCAGCTGGGTGATGAACAGCGTCGCGGTCATGGCCAAGATGAGCAGGAACGTCACCACGTGCACGCTGTTGATGCCGTTGGCAAAGCCGACCTTGGTGAAGGTGTCGGAAATCCGCGCGTTGAAGATCGTGGCGGAGTTCAGCGAGCTCACCAGCTCGGGGTGGATCTTGAGCCAGTGACCGCGAGCGAGCGGTTGGCCGTTGGATCCGAGGCGCGAGGCGCCGTCCAGGACCCGGAAGAGCGCGATGAAGATAGGGGACTGCAGCAGCAGCGGCAGGCAGGAGGCCAACGGGTTGGCGTTGTTCTCCTTGTAGAGCTTCATGGTCTCCTGGCCGAGCTTCTCCCGGTCGTGACCGTACTTCTTCTGCAGCTCGCGCACCTTGGGCTGCAGCAGCTGCATCGCACGGGAGGACTTGATCTGCTTGACGAACAGCGGAATCAGGGCGACCCGGATCATGATGGTCAGCGAGACGATGGACAGGGCCCAGGTCCAGCCGCTGTCCGCCCCGAGCAGGGGCGACCACAGTGAGTGGAAGAGCACCAGGATGCCCGACACCACCCAGTAGAGCGGCTGCATGATGGCGCTGCCGACCGCCTTGAAGGGGTCCAGGATCCCCATGGTGGTCAGCAGCGGGATGAGCGTTTCCATCAGTTCACACCTCGTGGTGACGCCGGACCCGAGGGTGCGGCGTCGCAGTTGTAGCCGGAGCGCCGTGCGGCGCGTGGCGGGACGTCGTCGAGACGGTCTCGACCGGTGTGGACCGGTCCGACCGGGCCTGCTCAGAGGAGACCTGCTCCATTGTCCCCGCTCGGGCCAACGTTTCCTGCATCTCGGCCTCAAACTCCGGGGTTCCCGGTACGGGATCGTACCCACCGGCTGCCCACGGGTGGCACCGTAACAAGCGTCGGCCGGCCAGCCAGGTCCCCTTGGCGGCACCGTGGAACCCGACCGCCCGCAGCGCGTACGCCGAGCAGCTGGGGTAGTAGCGGCAGACGTCGCCGTACAGGGGACTGATGATCAGGCGGTAGGCCTTGAGGAGGCCGATCAGGACGTACTTCACGCCTGGACACCCCCCGCAGTGCGGTGAGCGACCTTGCGGAGCGCCTGCGACCAGGCCGAGGCGAAGTCACCGGCCAGCTCGTCGGGGCTCGTTGCCGCCCGGGGCAGAGCGCGGACGACCAGGTCGACCCCGGCCGGAGCCTGGGGGAGGCGATCCGCGGCCAGGTGTCGGAGACGCCGCTTGACCCGGTTGCGGGTCACGGCGTTCCCGACGGCCTTGGATACGACGAAACCCACCCGGACCGTGTCAGCGGTCCGGGAGGGTCCGGCGTGTACGACCAGGGTGGAACGTCCGGCCCGAACCCCGCGACGACTCGCTCGGAGGAAGTCCTCCGAGCGCTGCATCCGTGCCGGTCGCGGCAACACCCTGGTCGCCTGGGTTTCTGAGACTCAGGCGGACAGCTCGTCGCGACCCTTGCGCCGACGAGCGGCGAGGATCGCGCGGCCGGCGCGGGTCCGCATGCGGAGGCGGAAGCCGTGGGTACGGCTGCGTCGCCGGTTGCTGGGCTGGAAGGTGCGCTTACT
>JBBQAB010000366.1:0-6978 GCA_038198385.1 Propionibacteriales bacterium | reverse complement strand
GATCATGCCGCCGTACTGGCTGCCCTTGGCCCAGCTCGGGTCGAACTTGGCCAGGGTGGCTGCGGCCGCGACGAAGTAGCCGTAGTGGAAGTGGTGGTCGTTGAGCTCGGAGTCGGAGCCGTAGCTGGCGCCGTAGCCGATCAGCGTGCCCCAGTTCTTGTCGTAGTAGAAGAGGTGGTCCTTCTCGTTGGGCGACGCGGTCAGCCAGTCGGTCATGGTGGCCTTCATCTGGGCCAGCGCCTTGTCCCGGATGGCGGTCTCACCCACCTGGTCGGCGATCTCGGCGATCCGGGCCGCACGGCCCAGACCCTTGCCGGCCCAGTAGGTGTCAGGCTTCTGCTCACCGGCGGGGTCGTTGGCGACCTCGGCGAGCAGGCTCTGCAGCGTGCTCCGGTCACCGCCGGAGCTGTCGGCCACGGCCGGGATCTCGGGCAGCACACCGTGGAACGTCATCGCGGTGGTGAAGCTGGAGATGCCGACCAGGCTCTTCATCTTCCCGCGCGGGGAGACGTAGGTCTGGGCGATCGGGGCCTGGCCGCTCAGCGCCTTCCACTGGTGCGGGTAGAGGGACGCGACGGTCCTGGACTCCGTGCCCTCCCGCTTGGTCGTGGCGAAGGCGTACGTCGTCTTCATCAGGGCGTTGGCCTGGTCGTAGACGTAGGCGACCTTGGTCCCGGTGACCGCGGCGTACGCGTAGGTGCCGTAGGTGTCGGCCAGGGCGGTCCGGGTGGAGTCGCTGTCGGCGGCCTTGGTCGGCAGCACGGCGACGGTGAAGTAGCTCTTGCCCCCCAGGTCGGAGGTGATGATCCCGCCGTTGACCTTCCAGCTGGACCCCGTCGGCGCGTACGCCACGTAGTCGTGGTCCCGGATCGAGAAGCCGATCTTCGACCCGCTGTTCAGCCAGATCTTGGGGCTGCCGTCCACGGTCAGCTGGGCGTCGCCGCCCTTGGCCTCGTAGTAGGACATCGGCAATCCGTGGCCGATGGTGGCCTTCAGGCTCTTGGCGCCGTCGAGGAAGGCCGGGGTGACCGTCCAGTCGGACCAGCCGTCGACCATCACGTTGCCGGCGTTCAGGCCTGCGACGCCGACCAGCACGTCACGCGTGTAGGGGAACTTGTACTCCCCGACGCCGGTGGAGGTGCCGGTGATGCTCGGGGTGGTGGTGTAGGAGATGCCCAGGCCGCCGGAGTAGGAGCGGTAGGAGGCGGGGTGGGCCATCATCGGTTCGCCCCAGGCACAGTTGGTCTTCTTCCACAGGATCGAGGACCACCAGTCGTTGGTGGGCACCGGACCCTTCGGGGCGTTGTCAGTCACGCTGGCCCGGGGGTTGGTGGAGAGGTCCCCGCAGCCGGTCGGCAGCGAGCCGCCCGGGGGGAGGGTCTCGGTGTAGGAGCCGGCCCCGACCGAGGCGGCCTCGGCCTGGTGCGGCACGGCGACGGCGGTGAGGGTGCCCAGGCCGAGGGCGAAGGTGGCCAGGGCGGCCACGGCCCGTCGGGTGATCCGGGGCGGTGCGGTGGGGGTGTGGGTGGTGCTGACGTTGTCTCCGAGGGCGGAGAGGGCAGGTGGGTACTGAGGTTGACGGGTCACAGAAAACTCCTGGGGGGGAACCCGAGACAAGGATGAGAGCGCTCCCAAAGCCGCTCGTAACGTCACCGTAACCCCGAGCTTACGGTGCGTCAATGACGTGCCCTACATCGTTCCCGGGGAGCAATTCATGTCAGACGACACCGTGTCGGCGGGTCGGGCGGTGTTGACTGAACCCATGGAACCCGCCGTCCGCCTCTCGGGGCTGCGCAAGATGTTCGGTCCCAAGGTGGCCGTCGACGACCTGGACCTGCTCGTCCGCCAGGGTTGCCTGTTCGGGCTCGTCGGCCCCAACGGAGCGGGAAAGACCACCACGCTGTCGATGGTCACCGGCCTGCTGCGACCCGACGCCGGAACGGCGGAGGTGCTCGGGCACGACGTCTGGGCGGACCCGGCCGCGGCCAAGGCCCGGATGGGGGTGCTGCCCGACGGTCTCCGGCTGTTCGACCGGCTCAGCGGGGCCGAGCTGCTCCGCTACGTCGGGCTGCTGCGTCGGGTGCCGGCCGCGACGATCGCCACCCGGACCGACCAGCTCCTGGAGGCACTCGGCCTGGGGGCCGACCGCGACACCCTCGGGGTCGAGTACTCCGCCGGCATGACCAAGAAGAACGGGCTGGCCTGCGCGCGGGTGCACGCGCCGCGGCTGCTCGTCCTGGACGAGCCGTTCGAGGCGGTCGACCCGGTCTCGGGGGAGGGCATCCGGGCGATCCTGCGCAACTTCGTGGCCGGCGGCGGCACGGCTGTGCTGTCCAGCCACGTGATGGAGCTGGTCGAGAGCCTGTGTGACGAGGTCGCGGTAGTCGCCCAGGGCCGGGTCCTGACTGCTGGCTCCCTGGACGACGTCCGGCGGGGGACGACCCTGCAGCGGCGGTTCCTGGACCTCGTCGGTTTCCGGGCGAACGGGGAGGACACGCTGCCATGGTTGCACTCCTGGTCGGACTGAAGCTCACCCTGCTGCGCAACAGCCTGCGTCGGAGCGTCTGGCGCATCGTCGGGCTCTTGCTGGCGGTGGCGTACGCGCTCGGGCTGGTGGTGGGCGGGTTTGCGGGTCTGGTCGCCCTGCGGTGGACCTCCACCACCCTGACCGGGGAGGTGACCGTGCTGGCGTTCGCGCTCCTCACCCTCGGCTGGCTGGTGATGTCGGTGCTGGTCTTCGGGGTGGACGAGACCGTGGACCCGGCCCGGTTCGCGCTGCTGCCGGTCACCGCGCGCGACCTGCTCCCCGGCCTGCTGGTCGCGGGGGTCATCGGAGTACCCGGGGTGGCCACGGCTCTGCTGGGTCTGGGCCTGGTCGTGACCTGGGCGCGTACGCCGGCGCTCACCCTCGCCGCGCTCCTGGCCGCCGTGCTGGGGGTGGCGACCTGCGTGCTGCTCTCCCGGGCCGCCACGTCCGCCCTGGCCTCGATCCTGGCCTCCCGGCAGTTCCGCGACCTCGCCCTCGTGACCCTCGCGCTGTTCGCCGTCCTGGTCGCGGTCGCTGCCAACCTGGGCGGCACCTTCATCGTGCCGTCCCTCTCCCAGCTGGAGGAGACGCTCCGGCTCGTCGCGGGTGCGGCGGCCTGGTCCCCGTTCGGGTGGGCCTGGGCCCTCCCGGCCGACGTGGCCCGCGGGGACTGGGGTGCGGCCGCCCTGCACCTGCTGCTGGCGCTGGCCCTGGTCACCGGGCTGGTCGCGCTGTGGTGGCGCTCGCTGGACCTGCGTCTGGTCTCGGGGTCGGGCGGGGCGCCGGGGCACACCACGGTCGGCGGGCACGGTCGTCTCGACCGGCTCTTCCCGGCCTCGCCCGCCGGGGCGGTCGCGACGCGGACCCTGCGCTTCTGGCGCCGGGATCCCCGCTACCTGGTCGGGGCGGCCGGCTTCGTCATCGCCCCGCTCGTGATCATGGTCACCCAGCTGGCCAACCCCTCGGGCAGTGGCGCGCTCGTGATGATGGCTCCGGTGCTCCTCGGCTTCTTCGTCGGGCTCAGCGTCGCCCAGGACCTGTCCTACGACGGCAGCGCCCTGTGGACGCACGTGTCCGCCGGTGTCAGCGGGGCCGAGGACCGTCGGGGCCGGGTGCTCGCGGCCCTGGCCGTCTACGGTCCGCTGCTCGGACTGCTGGTGGTCCTGGCGGTCGCCTTCACCGGTCGGTTCGACCTGCTGCCCGCCGTCGTCGGCCTCAGTGTCGCGGTGGTCCTCGTCGGGCTGGGGGTGGGCTGCGTGGTGGGGTCACTGTGGCAGTGGGCGGCGCCACCGCCGGGGGCGAACCCGTTCCAGAAGGGCAGCAGCGGCGGGCTGCCGGCGCTGCTCTCGGTCGGGGTGAGCATGACCGCGACGCTGCTGGGCGTGCTCCCGACGGTGGCGTTGGCGGTGGGGTCGGCCTTCGTGCCATGGCTGACCTGGCTCCTGGTTCCGGTCGCTCTGGCCAACGGCTGGGTGGTGCTCCGACTAGGGGTTTCGCGCGGGGGTCGGCTGCTGGACCGACGCTGGCCGGAGGCTCTCAGTGCGGTCTCCGAAAAAAATCTCTGACCCGCGCCGGTCACGTCTTGACACGCGACCCGCCCGGGCCGCACTCTAGGTATCGCCGGGGGTCGTTGTAATCGTGAACGCGGGGTCACAGACAAGAAGTCCATGCCCAGATCTTCGAGCCACAGCTCACCCCTACGCTTGCTGGACCGCCGTGCTGATGCCTCGGCGACGGCCACCCGCACGGGGGGCGGCACGCCTGTAGCCCTCGAGAGTGCGACCCACACCGCCGATCCTCGTTGCGACGACGCGGCCTTCGGCCCCTCCGCTGATGCTCGACCCGACCTGGGCGGCCTCCTGGGCTCCTGTGCCGCGGGGTCCAGTGAGGCGATGGCGGAGCTCTACGACCAGACCGGCCCCCGGGTCTACGGACTGGTCCTGGCCATCCTCCGCTCGCCCGCCCGGGCCGAGCGCGTGACCCGGGAGGTCTACCTCGAGGTGTGGCGCCAGGCCGCCCGCTACCAGGGTCAGCCGGGCGGGGAGTTGACGTGGATGATCGGCCTCGCCCACCGTCTGGCCGTCCGTGAGGTCCGGACCGAGCGTCTCGTCTCCGACGCGCCCCCCGTGGTCGCGGCCACCCTCAGTCTGACGGAGCTGCCCGGGCTGATGGGTCAGCAGAACATCCGGGGACCGGTCCTGACGGGTCAGCAGGAGGAGATCCTCACCCTGACCTACTGGTGCGGCTACACCCGCAGGCAGGTCGCGGAGCGGCTCACGCTGCCACTGGTCGCGGTCAGCCGGGCCGTCGCCGACGCGCTGGTCCAGCTGCGGGTCAGCACGGGGGTCGAGGGGGAGCTCAGCGCCGAACCGGCCTGAGCCGTGGCGCCAGATGGGAGCGCGGTCATCGGCTCCGGGTGGCGACCAGGACCCGGAAGCCCTTGTCGGACGCGACCCGCTCGCACGGGTAGCCCTGTTCGACCAGCCACCGCTGCAGGGTGTCGGCCCCGAGGTTCTTGCTCACGACCAGGCGGGCCACCCCGCCGGGCACGAGCCGGGGCAGCCACCGCAGCAGGAGCTCGTGCAGGGCCGGCTTCCCGATCCGGATGGGCGGGTTGGACCAGATCTGGTCGTACGTCTGCTCGGCGGGAACGTCCTCGGGGGCCAGCACCCGGACCCGGTCACTGACCCCGAGCCCGTGGGCGTTGTCGCGGCACAGTGACAGGGCACGCTCGTTGACGTCGACGGCGTCAACCCGGGCCCCGGGGCAGTGCACGGCCAGCGCCAGGGCAATGGTGCCGTAGCCGCAGCCCAGGTCCAGGATCACCGGGCTGCCGGTCGGCACGGCCGACTCCCGCAGCAGCACCCCGGTGCCCCGGTCGAGATGGTCGGCGGAGAACACCCCGTTGGCGGTGGTCAGGGTCAGCTCACGTCCCCAGGCCGGAACCCGGACCAGACGACGGTGCTCCGGCGAAGCGGGCGTGGGGCTGAAGTAGTGGGCGGTCGGCTCGGGCTCGGTCACGGGATGCTCAGCTCTCTGCGGGTACGCGACTCGCGCGCGCGGTGCGCCAGCTCGTCGTCGGCGGGGTAGCCGACCTCCTCCAGGGTGAGACCTCGCGCGGGCATCACCAGGACGTGGGAGTCCCGGGCGGCCCGGCGGGTCACCTCGACCAGCCAGTCGCGGTCGTGCTGGCCGGTCCCCACCGCCACCAGGCCGCCGACCAGCGACCGGACCATCGAGTGGCAGAACGCGTCGGCCCGGACGGTCAGCTCGATCATGCCCGCCTGCGGACCGGCGGCGACCCGTCGTCCCGTCAGGTCCAGCAGCGTACGGATCGTCGTGGCCCCGGCGCGGCGACGGCAGAAGGCGCCGAAGTCCCGCAACCCGAGCAGGACGGTGGCGGCCTCGTTGACCACGTCCAGGTCCACCGGGTGGCGCCAGTGGGTGACCTGGCCCCGGACCAGGGGGTCGGGTGGTCGTTCCCCGTCAGCCAGGCGGTAGACGTAACGACGCCAGACGGCGGAGAAGCGCGCGTCGAAGCCGAGCGGGGCCAGGGTGAGGTCCGTGACCACCAAGTCGGTGCGCAACACCCGCTGCAGCCGGCGGAGCAGGTGTACGGGGTCGGTCATCGCCTCGTCGGGCAGGTCGAGGTGGGCCACCTGCCCGCGGGCGTGCACCCCAGCGTCGGTGCGCCCCGCGCAGACCAGCCGGGCCGGCTCGTCGAGTCGCAGGATCCGGGTCAGCCAGGTCTCGAGCTCCTCCTGGACCGTCCTCAGACCGGGCTGAGTCGCCCACCCAGAGAAGTTCGTCCCGTCGTAGGAGATGTCTGCTCGCCACCGCACGAGGCGTCAATCTACCGGGGCGGGCGGTGGGGCGTCGCCGGCGAGCCGGCGGTAGGTGAGGTCGCGGATCGTCCGCTCGCGGTCCAGCCCGCGCTGCTCGAACCGGGTCCGGGGGCGGTCCTCCCAGCGGGGCGCGTAGCCCGAGCCCACCACGTTCGCGAAGTCCGGATGGGGGTCGAGCACCGTACGCATCTGCTCCGCGTAGTCCTCCCAGTCGGTGGCCAGCCGCCAGAGCGCGCCGGGACGGAGCCGGGCGGCCGCGACGGCGGCGAAGGCGGGCGAGACCAGCCGGCGCTTCTGGTGCCGGGCCTTGGGCCAGGGGTCGGGGAAGAAGGTCCACAGCTCGTCCAGGCTGGCCGGGGGGAGCAGATGCTCCAACCCCTCGGCCGCGTCGGCCTCCACGACCCGGACGTTGTCCAGCTGCTCCCTGGCCAGCGCGGCCAGGATCTGGGCAATGGCCGGCTGGTAGACCTCGAAGACGAGGAGGTTGACCTCGGGCCGGGCCCGGGCGAGGGGGATCAGGGACTCGCCGGTCCCCGGGCCGATCTCCACGACCAGGGGAGCGTCCCGACCGAAGGCCGCCGCCGGCTCGAGGCGGGCGTCCGGGTG
>JBBQAB010000365.1:0-4313 GCA_038198385.1 Propionibacteriales bacterium | reverse complement strand
ACCGTGCCCAGGATGGCCACGAACACGATCAGCAGGGTCCACCGGACCCACAAGGCACGCACGTCTCTCAGGTTACTTCTCTGCCGAAGCGCTTCCGTCCGCCTGGAGCCGGTCGGTCGTCTGCGCGGCGGCGCGGCCCAGGGTTGCGCCGCGGCCGACGGCCACCCCGAGCAGGTAGGTGGTGAGCGGGGCCGCGACCCGTTCGACCTCATGGGCGGCGTCCCGGGCCACATCGAGCAGCACCCGGGTCGTCTCCTCGCTGACCTCGACGTCGTCGAGCCCGAGCTCGGCGGTGCAGGTGCTGAGCCATTCCTGGAGGTTCATCCGACCATGATCGCGCGCCGCCGGCGAGCCTTCGACCCGCCCCCGGACGTACAGGGGCACCGGGGCGCCTGGCTTGGGACCTTCGGCGAGGATAGGGGGATGGGACGAGTGACACGCCAGCACCCGGTACTGCGACTGGGCCCCGACGGGGCGGTCCGTCGCCGCGACACCGTCGCGGTCGAGGAGCCGCTCGAAGTGCGTCTGAACGGGGACTCCTTCCTGGTCACCATGCGCACCCCCGGTGACGACATCGACCTGGTCCACGGGCTGCTCTACAGCGAGGGCATCATCGCCACCCGCGAGGACATCCTCACCGCCCGCTACTGCGACGGCACCGGCCCCGACGGGCTCAACACCTACAACGTGCTCGACATCACCTTGGCTCAGCACGTCATCCCGCCCTCGCCGGAGAACCGGCGCAACGTCGTGACCACCAGCGCGTGCGGGGTCTGCGGGACGACGACGATCGACCAGGTCGTGCAGGAGGCCCGGCACGCGCTGGACCCGGACTTCCGGGTCCCGGTGGCGGTCGTCTCAGCCGCTCCGGACCGGCTCCGCGAGCACCAGCGCGCCTTCGACAAGACCGGCGGGCTGCACGCCGCCGGGCTGTGCGCGCCGGACGGGTCGATCGTCTGCGTCCGCGAGGACGTGGGCCGGCACAACGCGGTCGACAAGGTCGTCGGGTGGGCGATCCGGGAGGGCCGGCTGCCCCTGTCCCGGACCCTGCTGGTCGTGTCGGGCCGGGCGTCGTTCGAGCTCACCCAGAAGGCCGTGCTGGCCGGGATCCCGGTGATGGCGGCGGTCTCGGCCCCCAGCTCGCTCGCCGTGGAGCTGGCCGGGGAGGCCGGCCTGACCCTGGTCGGCTTCGTCCGTGGCGAGACGATGAACATCTACGGCCACCCCGAGCGGATCCTGCTCCCCGAGCGTCAGCCGAGCGCCGACGCGCCCGTCGCGGCCGACGCCGTCTGAGCCCAGCCGAACGCCCAGCCGAAGACGGGTTGTCCCCAACCGGGTCAGGTGTCGGTGGCGCGGCCTAGACTCGCTTGTGTGACCACTCTGCTGCCGATGCCTCAGGTCCGGCCCGCCTCCCGGGCCGAGAAGACCGGCGACCGCAGTGCGTCCTGGGCGCTGGCGGACGCGTACGGGCGGGTGGCCACCGACCTGCGGGTGTCCCTGACCGACCGCTGCAACCTGCGTTGCACCTACTGCATGCCCGCCGAGGGCCTGGACTGGATGCCGACCGACGACCTCCTCAGCGACGACGAGATTCTGCGGCTGGTGCGGATCGGGGTGCAGCGTCTGGGCATTCGCACGGTGCGCCTGACCGGCGGTGAGCCGCTGCTGCGCAAGAACCTCGAGGGCCTCGTCGCCGAGATTGCCGCCCTGCCGGAGCGGCCGGCGGTGGCCCTGACCACCAACGGGATCGGGCTCGCCGCCCGGGCGCAGGCGTTGGCCGACGCCGGACTGGACCGCATCAACGTGTCGCTGGACACCCTGGACCCCCAGACCTTCACCGACCTCACTCGCCGCCGTCGGCTGCCCGATGTGCTGGCTGGGGTCCGTGCGGCCCGCGCGGCCGGGCTCTCCCCGGTCAAGATCAACACCGTGCTGATGCGGGGCGTGAACGACCACGAGGCGTACGACCTGCTCGCCTGGGCGATGGCCGAGGACGTCCAGCTCCGCTTCATCGAGCAGATGCCGCTGGACGCCCAGCACGGCTGGCACCGCGACGAGATGGTGACCGCCGACGAGGTTCGGACCCGGCTCCGCGAGCGCGTCGAGCTGGTGGAGGACTCCCGGCCGGGCTCGCGTCGCGGCACCGCCCCCGCCGAGCTCTTCCAGGTGGTGGGCACCGACTACGCGGTCGGCATCATCGCCGCGGTGACGGCGCCGTTCTGCGGGGCCTGCGACCGGGTCCGGCTGACCGCCGACGGTCAGCTCCGGAACTGCCTGTTCGCCCGCGAGGAGTCTGATCTGCGGACCCCGCTCCGGGACGGGTCCAGCGAGGCCGACATCGCGCAGCGGTGGGTGCGGGCGGTGGCCGGCAAGCTGCCGGGGCACGGGATCAACGACCCCTCGTTCCTCCAGCCCGACCGACCCATGTCAGCCATCGGCGGCTGAGCCCGCCGGTCAAGACGTCGACCTCCGTACCCGACCTCAGAAACCCGGCACGGGGCCAGAGCAGCACGGCCCAGACGGGGAGGGCCCAGACAGGCCCGCGGCCTGAGGTCTGAGGGTGCCTGAGGTCAGAGGGCTAGGTCGGAGGGTGCCCCAGGTCACCCTGAGATCAGAGGGGCTTGAGATCAAAGGGGCAGGGTGTCCTGCAGGAAGCCCCGGGTGGACAGGAAGCTCCCCAGGGTCGAGGTGTGCTCGGCGCAGGCCAGCCAGTGTTTCCGGCGGTCAGCGGTATGGATCTTCGGATTGTTCCACTGCAGGTCGTGGGTGGCCGGCGCCCCACAGTCCTTGGCCGAGCAGACCCACCCGTCCGGACCGACCGGGAGCGGATCGACCCCGCGGAGCTGCCCATTGGCCGGTACCGCCCCGGGGAGACCTGCTGCAGAGGGGGAACTGTCAGGCGACACGTTCGTTGTCGTCCTCGACGTCACCCTCGATGACCTCGACCTGGTCACCCATGGTGATCTGGGGGGCCTCGGTGGGCTCACCCTGGGGGAGCTCGATGTCCTCGGTCCGCCGGTGCGCCTGGTTGGCGAACAGCACTGCGAAGTAGGGGAGGAAGACCGCTCCGGCCAGCAGCACCCACCGGAACGGACCGGTGACCACGATCATGGCCAGGAAGCAGGCGGTCCGGAAGGCCATGGTGATCGTGTAGCGGCGGATCCGGGTCGACATCTCCTTGCTCGTGGGGGTGCGGGCGTTGGTGATGCGCTCCCCGGCCGCTTCCTGGCGTCCGCCCGCACGGCTCAGGCCCTTGTTACGGGGTGGCGTACGGGCTGGGCGAAGGTAATCGGGGGTGGGAAAGGTGGCGTCGGACCGACTTCTGTCGGCAGCCGGGTCGCCCTGGGCTGAACTGGATGTGCCTACCACCGTGACAGCCTACGCCTGGTCGCCACACAACCTAAGGAGTCGGTAGCGTGACCTCCGTGACTGCTGAGCCGACCGTGTCCGCCCCCTCCACCGCACCCCCGACCGGCCCCTCGCGGGTGGTCGTGGTGACCGGGGGGAACAAGGGGATCGGCCGCGGCATCGCCGAGCGGCTGCTCGCCGCCGGCCACCGGGTCGCCGCCACCTACCGCACCGGCGAGGTGCCCGAGGGCGTCCTGGGCGTGTTCTGCGACGTGACCGACGCCACGCAGGTCGAGGCGGCGTTCGGCGAGGTGGAGCGGACCCTCGGACCGGTCGAGGTCGTGGTGGCCAACGCCGGCATCACCCGCGACGGCCTGGTCATGCGGATGTCGGACGACGACTGGGACGCCGTCATCGCGACCAACCTGACCGGGGCCTTCCGGGTGGCGCGCCGCGCCGCCCGTCCGATGGTCAAAGGCCGGTTCGGTCGGATCATCCTGATCTCCTCGGTCGTCGGTCAGCTCGGCTCGGCCGGTCAGGTCAACTACGCCTCGTCCAAGGCCGGTCTCGTGGGCATGGCCCGCTCCCTGGCCCGTGAGCTCGGCTCCCGGGGGGTCACCGCCAACGTGGTCGCTCCCGGCTTCGTCGAGACCGCCATGACCTCAGAGCTCGGGGAGGACCTGATCAAGAAGTACGAGAGCCAGATCCCGCTGGGTCGGCTGGGCTCGGTCGACGACGTCGCCGCCGCGGTCGCGTTCCTGGCCAGCGACGCGGCCGGCTACATCACCGGGGCTGTGATCCCGGTCGACGGCGGTCTGGGCATGGGTCACTGAGCCGACCACCCCGTACGCGGGGGCGCCCGTCCGTGGCGCCCCTGAGGGTCCGGTCGGCGGACCCCAGCCACGCACAACACGGCCGGGCGCCAGCGCCGGGCCGCGAACTGAAGGAGACAACCGGTGGGCATT
>JBBQAB010000364.1:0-2903 GCA_038198385.1 Propionibacteriales bacterium | reverse complement strand
GGCGTGCTGCTGTCGCTGCTCTGCTCAACGGCTGCGGCGGCGGCCATGTACCGGCTGGGTGGCCCCTGGGCTGCCGTGCTTTGGCTGTTCGCCCCGACGGCGGTCTTCACCGTGGTGCCCTACACCGAGTCGCTGTTCTGTGCGGCCGCGTTCTGGGCCTGGGAGCGGGCCCGTGCCGACCGCTGGGTCGCTGTGGCGGTCCTCACCGCGGTGGCCTGCACGGTCCGGGTGTCGGGGCTGTTCCTGATCGGTGCCCTGCTGGTCATGATCGTGACCTCCCGGGGGGTGCCACTGCGCGACAAGGCCCAGCGGGCGGCCCTGCTCGCCTTCCCGGTCTTCGTGCTCGGGCTGTTCGCCACCTATCTGCATGGGCTGACCGGCAGCTGGACCGCCTGGTACCACGCCCAGTCCACCGGCTGGGTCCGCGGCTTCACCTGGCCCTGGGACTCGTTCCGCAACACCCTGCCGGCGATCGCGCCGGGCGCCTACGCCGACCATCCCTGGTGGGCGGCGGTGTTCCGGGGCGAGATGGTCTCCATGGTCGTCGGGCTCCTGGTGGTCCTGTGGTGCCTGGTCCCGACCCGGGCCCGCCGGGCCCGGGGCCAGCGGCCGCAGTGGGCCGAGGCCAGCTGGGTCGGGGTCCAGGTGCTGGCCTTCTCGCTCTCCTACTGGTTCTTCTCGGTCAACCGGGCCACCCTGCTCTGGTTCCCGCTCTGGGTCATGCTCGCCCGCTGGGGGAGCGGCCGCGTCTCCGGCGTCGGCTCCGGGACCGGCGACCCGGCCGGCTCGGACCTCAGCTCTGCGACCACCCGTACGGTTCCTCGTTCGCTCCGCCGCGGCCTGGTCATTGCCGGGCTGGGCGTGGAGACCGCTCTGATGCTGGGCTGGAGCTGGCTGTTCTTCACCGGTCACTGGGCCGGCTGAACCCCGCCGTTCTGTCAGCGCGGCCACCTAGGATGTCGACGTGAACCGGATGTGGATCGAGCTCGACGGACTGGCCAACCTGCGCGACGTAGGAGGGACCCCGACTGTTGACGGCGGGACCATCGTGCCCGGGCGGCTGCTGCGCTCCGACAACCTCCAGGACCTCAGTGACTCCGACGTGGCCTTCCTGCGCGGCCTGGGCCTGACCGACGTCGTCGACCTGCGCAGCGAATACGAGGCGGAGCAGGAGGGCCCCGGGCCGCTGGCCGCGACCGAGGTCGAGATCCACCAGTTCTCGCTGTTCCGGGAGTGGCGCGAGGGGGTCGGAGAGGACAAGACCGAGGAGGCCAGCCCTGACGAGGACCGCCCCGAAGAGGAACACACCGAGGAGGACCGTCCTGAGGTGCTGCCCGAGGCGGCCCTGCCCTGGGTCGACCTGCAGCCGACCGCGACCCTCGACAACGAGGTCGCCGGCCACTACATGTCCTATGTGCTCGACCGACCCGACTCGATCCTGGCCGCGCTCCGCGTCATCGCGTACGCCGACGGGGCCAGCCTGGTGCACTGCGCCGCGGGCAAGGACCGAACCGGGACCGTGGTGGCGCTCGCTCTCAGCCTGGTCGGGGCGGAGCGGGAGGCGGTGATCGCGGACTACACGGCCAGCTCGGAGCGGATGGAGGCCATCCTGGAGCGGCTGCTGTCCTCGGAGACCTACGCCGAGAACCTGCGCGACCGGCCCCTGCACACCCACCTCAGCCACGAGGAGACCATGGTCGCGTTCCTGGGCCACCTCGACGAGGCGTACGGCGGGGTCAAGCAGCTCGCCGCCCAGATCGGGTGGACCGAGGCCGACCAGCAGCGCCTGCACGCCAAACTCCGCGGCTGACCCGGCCCCGCTGGCGCACGCCCCTTCCGGGAAGTCCACCGCAAACGCCGCCTGGCTCACCCCCGCTACGATGGCGTTCAACCGCCTGCGGGCCGCCGGTGCCGCCACCTCCGGCCCGGCCCGACCAACCCGGCTGTCGACATCAAATTCGTGTCATCGAACCCCCGCTGAAACAGCATGGGGCCCCGGTGGAGCTGCCTCTACGAGATGCCCTTCCTGTGCTGAAAAACGGAACCATAAGTAAGCCCCATTTTCCTGCAACACGA
Source organism: Propionibacteriales bacterium (assembly GCA_038198385.1). Lineage (GTDB taxonomy): Bacteria > Actinomycetota > Actinomycetes > Propionibacteriales > Propionibacteriaceae > Microlunatus. Next base: position 827 of record JBBQAB010000364.1, on the reverse strand, counting down.
GGGCATTCTCGCGCTACGACGCGCTACAGACCCATCAACATCGGTGGATCGAGTTTAAGAGGTAGTTGCTGATGCGTCGGTAGATTGTCGCGATTCAACTATCAAGAGTACGATCAGAATCAGTTCGATCAACACGGTCACGGGTCCCAGCGGAACAGTCCATACCTTATTTCGGATCCCAAAAACGATGTAGGCGACGATGATTAATGCCGCGTAGCTCGCCAACAAATAACGGGCCAGCCCATGCAGTTTTTCCAAGAAGGAAAACGGTAGATAGACCAGCCCCAACAGCCCCAAATATCCAATGCCGGTAAGACCATAAATCAATCCGCCACGTGGATCCTCAATGAAGAATTTGAAGTGGACCGCCGCCGCCACCAGCGTCAAGAGGATAATCAGGATACGCGTCATTTGCTCCATCTCCTTATCGACTGCGAAACAATTGTCAAGCCATCAAGCCAGCATATACCGGGGTGGGTTGCGACGGCGCAGGATCGTGCGTTAAGTACCCGCGGCTGGTTGTCAGGAGGCCGGGTCGCGTAGGCCGCGGAGCTGTCCGTCGGCGGGCGCAACCTCGCCACCGCCCCATCGCCTCCCACGCGGCGAGCACGTCGACGCCGGCCGGAGCCGCCTGTAGGCGCAGGCTGGCCAGCAGCGTGGACACGGCGCGCCCGATCGCCGCCCACAGCGCGGGCAGGTCGCCGGCCGGTGGGTCGAGCAGGACCTTCCCGATTGTTACCGTCCCGGCCGGCGTACTGCTTGAGCACCCCCGGGTCGGCGACGCCGAGCTGCCCGGCCAGGTGCGCCGCGACCGACCAGGGCACGTC
>JBBQAB010000363.1:0-12535 GCA_038198385.1 Propionibacteriales bacterium | reverse complement strand
TGGTGTCCGGGGCGCTGCGTACCGGCGGCAACGCCCTGGTCGGACTGGTGGTGGGTGCGGTCATCGGGGTGGTCGGGGCGCTGCTGGCCAACGCCGTCCCGGTCCTGGACTCGGTCGCCGCCCCGATGGTCGCCGCCCTCTCGGTGATGCCCATCGTGGTGCTCGCCCCCGTGCTCTACACGATGTACGGCGCCGACGTGGACACCGCCCGCCAGCTCGTCGCGGCTCTGGCCGTGCTCATCCCGATCTACGTGAACACCCTGCGCGGCCTGCGCCAGGTCCGACCGGTGCACCGGGACCTGATGCGGGCGTACGCCGCCACCTCCCGCCAGCGCCAGCTGGCCGTCACCCTGCCGACGGCGGCCCCGTACGTCTTCACCGGGCTGCGGGTGGCCTCCAGCCTGGCCGTCATCTCCGGCCTGGTCGCGGAGTACTTCGGGGGCCCGGTGGGCGGACTGGGCAAGTCGATCACCTCGGCGGCGGCGAGCAGCAACTACCCGCTGGCCTGGGCCTACGTCGTGGGCGCCATCGCGCTCGGCCTGGCCTTCTACGTCGTCGCCCTCGCCCTGGAGAGCGGCCTGACCCGCCACTCCCGCCCCTGAGACCTCCCCACCTGACCTGACTGACCGACCCCCAGCCTGAACCGACCGACCGACCGACCCGACCCGACCCTCCCGAGGAGAAGCACATGTGGTTCCGACTCACGACCAAGGGCGTCACCGCCCTGGTCGCTGCGACCGCCCTGGTCGCCCTGGCCGGCTGCGGTGGCGGGCCCACCAGCACCGAGCCCGCCGCGAGCGGCAGCGCCGGCAGTAGGGCCGGCACCCCGACCAAGGTCAAGCTGCAGCTGCAGTGGGTGGCCCAGGCCCAGTTCGCCGGGTACTACGCCGCGGTAGACCAGGGCTACTACACCGACGAGGGCCTCGACGTGGAGGTCGTCGAGGGCGGTCCCGACATCGTTCCCCAAGACGTCCTGTCGGCCGGCGACGTGGACTACGCCATCTCCTGGGTCCCCAAGGTCCTCGGCTCGATCGAGAAGGGCGCCACGATCACCGACGTCGCCCAGATCTTCGAGCGCAGTGGCACCACCCAGATCTCGATGAAGGACAAGGGCATCACCACCCCCGCCCAGTTCTCCGGCAAGAAGGTCGGCAGCTGGGGCTACGGCAACGAGTGGGAGCTGTTCGCGGGCATGCAGAAAGCCGGGGTCGGCCCGAAGGACGTCAAGCTCATCCAACAGGCCTTCGACATGAACGGGTTCCTGGCCGGCGACATCGACGCCGCCCAGGCGATGACCTACAACGAGTACGCCCAGGTCCTGGAGACGACGAACCCCAAGACCGGCAAGCTCTACCAGCCGAGCGACCTGAACGTCGTGAGTTGGAACGACGTGGGCACGGCCATGCTGCAGGACGCGATCTGGGCCAACTCCGAGAAGCTTTCCGACCCCGCGTACGCCGACCAGACCACCCGGTTCATCAAGGCCTCCATCAAGGGCTGGGTCTACGCCCGGGACAACCCCGAGAAGGCCGCCTCCATCGTCACCGGCGCCGGTTCCCAGCTCGGGGAGAGCCACCAGCTGTGGCAGACCAACGAGGTCAACAAGCTGATCTGGCCCTCCACCGCCGGGGTCGGGATGATCTCCGACGCGGCGTGGGCCCAGACCGTCGACATCGCCAAGAACACCAAGAACGAGGACGGCAGCACCATCATCACCGCCGACCCGCCGGAGACGGCGAAGTCGAACACCTACGTGGAGAAGGCACTGGCCGAGCTCAAGACCGACGGTGTGGACGTGGAGGGCTCCTCCTTCGCGCCCCTGACCGTGGAGCTGAAGGAAGGTGGCAGCTAGGCGCAGCGACCCCGCCAACCGGGGCTCCCGCCACCGTCACCGGCGGAACGGGGGTCCTGGTCAGGGGTGCTCTTGGACCACGACCAACCACAGCGGCGGAGGGTGGCAACATGGGTCCATGAAACCCGTTGTGATCGTCGGCGCCGGCTTGGCGGGCGTGGCCGCCGCCCGCGTTCTGACCCGGGCGGGTCTGCCGACGATCGTCCTCGACCGGGGGCAAGCCATCGGTGGCCGGATGGCCAGCCCGGCGTCCGAGGGGCGGGTCGTCGACACCGGCGCGTCCTACTTCACCGTCGGCGAGCCCGAGTTCGCCACGGTGGTGGAGGACTGGCACGAACGGGGCCTGGCCCGGCCCTGGACCGACACCTTCCTGGTCACCGACGGTGATCAGACGACCCGGAAGTCCGGCCCGATGCGGTGGTCGGCCCCCGAGGGCCTGCGGCGTCTGGTCCTCGACCTGGCTGAGGGGCTGGACATCCGGACCCAGCTGGTCAGCACGGTCGGACCACGGCTCAGGGTGGACGGGCTCGCCGCCTCCGCCGTGGTCCTGGCTATGCCCGACCCCCAGGCTCGCCGCCTCCTGGACCCCTCGTACGCGGCCGAGCTGGAGGCGCTGGACGACCCGTACGACCCGGTGCTGGCCCTGACCACCCGTTGGCCGGAGGCGGCGTGGCCGGCCATGGACGGGGTGTTCGTCGCCGACAACACGGTCCTGTCCTGGGTGGCCGACGACGGCCGCCGGCGGGGGGACGACGCTCCGGTGCTGGTGGCCCACTCGACGCCGGAGTTCGCCGCCCAGCACCTAGTAGCCCCCGAGAAGGCCGCCGACGAGATGGTCGACGCGCTCCGGCAGGCGCTGGGCATCCTCAGCAAGCCGGTCTCGGCCCAGGTCCAGCGGTGGGCCTTCGCCCGGCCGACCCGCAAGCGGGAGGACCCCTACTTCCTGGGCCCGTCGATGGTCGGGCTGTGCGGGGACGCCTGGTCGACCAAGCCCCGGATCGAGGCGGCCTACCTCTCCGGTGCCGCCCTCGGCCGGGCTCTGGTGGACCAGCTCCGTTGAACGCGACGCGGGCCGCCCGGTGAGGGGCGGCCCGAGTCGGTCAGTCGGCAGTCGGTCAGAGGGCAGTCAGCCAGGCCCAGGTCGGGCAGGAGCCGACCGGGCCGTGTCGGCTCAGACGAGCGTGGGGACGCCATCCCACGTTCCCCGGCTGTAGGCGGCCGGGTAGGGCGCCTCGCGCCAGGTGAGGCCGAGCTCGGCGGCCGCGCGCAGCGGCCAGCTGGGCTCCCGGAGGGCGGCCCGGGCCAGCAGGACCACGTCGGCGTCACCGTCGGCCACGATCGCCTCGGCCTGGGTCGGGGTCAGGATCATCCCGACCGCACCGGTAGGGATCTTGGCCTCGTCGCGGATCTGTCGGGCGAAGGGCACCTGGTACCCCGGGCCCACAGGGATGTCGGTCACCACGTTGCCGCCGGTGGACACGTCGACGAAGTCCACCCCCCGGTCGCGGAGCAGGGCGGACAGCCGTGCGGACTGCTCACCGTCCCAGCCGCCGTCGACCCAGTCGGTGGCCGACAGCCGGACGAACAGCGGCTTGTCGGTCGGCCAGACGGCGCGGACCGCGTCGACGGTCTCCAGCAGGAAGCGGACTCGACCCTCGAAGTCGCCGCCGTAGCCGTCGGTGCGCTGGTTCGACAGCGGGGAGAGGAACTCGTGGACCAGATAGCCGTGGGCGGCGTGGATCTCGACCACGTCGAAGCCGGCCTCGTCAGAGCGGCGGGCGGCGGTGGCGAAGGCGGCGACGGTCTCGTCGATGTCGGCCTGGGTCATCTCGCGGGGGGCCTCATAGCCCGGGAAGGCGAGGTCGGAGGCGGCGATCGTGGGCCAGCCGCCGTCCAGCTCGGGGACGCTGCCGGTGGCCTCGCCCGGGAAGCCCCGGTAGGTCGAGCCCTTGCGACCGGCGTGGGCGAGCTGGATGCCGAGGGCGGTGTCCTGGGTGTGGGCGAAGTCGGCGATCCGGGCCCAGGCGTCGCGCTGGTCGTCGTTCCAGATCCCGGTGTCCTGCGGGCTGATGCGGCCGGCGGGGGTGACGGCCGTGGCCTCGGTCAGCACCAGGCCGAAGCCGCCCTGGGCCCGCGAGCCGAGGTGCACCAGGTGCCAGTCGGTGGGCACACCGTCCTGCTGCTCGACGGAGTACTGGCACATCGGAGCCAGCCAGACACGGTTCTTGACGGTCAGGCCGCGAAGGGTGAACGGTTCGAAAAGACGAGGCATACCTGGCTCAACCACCGGGGCCGGGCCCTGCTTCCCGGCTCACCCGTCGGCTAGGTCACATCGGCGGTAACGATGCCGCTTCGTCGAAAAGTGTCGTCATCCAAACGTGACCGTGGCGACTCCCGCTGTCCCTGGTCAGCCGAACCTGTGGAGCGCTAGGTTCCGGCTGTCGGCCAGCGCGATTCGCGCTTCCCCCTGGGCAGATTTGTCGACCTGACGAAAGGATCGACGGATGACCTCGTTGACCATGCTGTGGCGCCGAAGGGCTGCGGTCGGAATCGGCGCGGTCCTCGCTCTGACGGGGGGGTCCCTGGTGGTCCCGGCCCAGGCCGAGCCGCTCGGCCCGATTGACTGCCCCGCACCCGTCCCGGCCGCCTCGATCACGGTCGGGATGGTGGGCACCGGCTACACGGTGGTCAAGGGCACAACCCCGGAGCCGTTCACCGTCGAGGTCCTCGGGGTCCTGGCCGACGGCCTCGGCGCCGGCCAGGACATGGTCGTCATCAAGGTGTCGGACCTGCCCGAGCACCACGTGGTCGACCAGGGCGGCGGCATCTGGGCCGGCATGTCCGGCTCCCCCGTCTACGTCAACGGCCAGCTGCTGGGCGCGGTCTCCTACGGCTTCACCCTGGCCCCCTCCCCCCTCGGTGGGCTGACCCCGGCGGCCGACATGGTCAAGCTGCTGAACCTCCCGACCACTGCGGCTCCGACGGCACCGACGCCGGCCCCGAAGGCCTCGGTCACCCTGCCGAAGCACCTGCGGATCGGTCTGGCCGCCCGCGCCGGAGTCGCCGCCCCGCGCGGAACCCTCCAACAGCTCCCCACCCCGCTGTCGGTCAGCGGTCTGACCTCCAGGCGCCTGGGCCGGCTGCAGTCCGACGCCGAGAAGGCCGGCCGCCCGTTCCTGGCCTACGCCGGCTCCAGCCATCGGGCACCGGCCGCCATCGCCCCGTCCTCGCGCCCGGTGCCCGGGGGCAACTTCGCCGCCGCCCTGTCCTACGGCGACGTCACCTTCGCGGGCATCGGCACCACGACCGCGGTCTGCGGCGACCAGGCCCTGGCCTTCGGTCACCCCATGCAGTACGCCGGACCGGTGTCCTACGGCGCCAACAACGCCAACGCCTTGACCATCGTCAAGGACGACACCCTGGGCTCGTTCAAGATGGCCAGCCTCGGCGCCGACTTCGGCACCGTGGACCAGGACCGTCGGGCCGGGCTCCGGGCCAACCTGGGCGCCGTGCCGTCGACCGCTGACATCACCGTGGTCGTGAAGAACACCGACACCCAGAAGTCACGGGTCGGGACCACCCGGGTCGTTGACCAGACCTACCTGCCCGCCCTCACGGCCTACTCCATCTGGGGTGACTACGACGCGGCCTTCGACGAGTACGGCGACGGTCGCGCCGCCACGAGCTGGACCATCAACGGGACCCGGGCCGGCGGGGTGCCGTTCTCGGTCAGTCGGTCCAACCAGTTCGCCAGCCTCTACTCGGTCACCGACGAGCCCGCCTTCGAGCCCGCCGACGCCGCGGACGCGCTGGTCAACAACGACTACGAGGCGGTCCACATCACGGGCGTCACGTTCTCCTCGACCGTCTCCACGGTCTACCAGCAGCTGCACGTGACCAAGGTCGAGGCGTCGGTCAACGGCGGCAAGTACAGCACCAGGGCCCTGAAGCTCAAGGTCGGTGACAAGCTCAAGGTCCGGGTCAGCAAGCGGCCCTACCGGAGCACGACGACCACGACCTCCACCCTGTCCCTGACCGTGCCCAAGAAGGCCCGCGGGATGTCGGGGTCGCTGACCGTCACCGGGGGCGACAGCCTCGGCCAGAGCAGCGACTGGGGCGACTCCGGCTGCCTGCTGACCGGTGAGGGCTGTGGCGACAGCACCGAGGGCTCCCTCGACAAGGTGATCTCCTCGATCACCTCGCCGGCCCGCAACGACGACCTGGTCGCCTCGCTGAACGTGGAGTCGGACTCGTCCTCGGCCACCTCGAGCACGAAGACCACGGCCCGGCAGCCCTCCACGATCGCAGGCCGCAAGTCGCTCGAGGTCTCGGTCAAGCGCTGATCTCACGCCCCGTTCGGGCGCACGTCCCCCCCCCGGGGGCGTGCGCCCGTTCGTCGTCTCCGGGCGTGCGCCCGTTCGTCGTCTCCGGGCGTGCGCCCGTTCGTCGTCTCGCCCCAGCGCCGCGGCACGACCCCTGCCGCACCCCCTGAATTTGCCTGCCCTGGTTTGCCTTCCTGGTCATGATGGGGCCGTGCCCGAAGGTGACAGCGTCTACAAGGTGGCCCGCACCCTCGACCAGGCGCTGCGGGGCCAGACCCTGGCCACCGGGGAGCTCCGGGTGGGCGCGCTGGTCGCCGCCGAGCTCGCCGGGGTCACCGTGCTCGAGAACGCCACCCACGGCAAGCACCTGCTGACCCGCTTCGACAACGGCCAGACCCTGCACACCCACCTGCGGATGGACGGCTCCTGGACCGTGGTCCGGCCCGGGCGGCGGCTGCCCCGCCAGCTGGACGCCGACATCCGGGTGCTGCTCGCGGTCGCGGGCGGGTCCACCGCGTACGGGCTCAGCATCCCGGTCGTCGAGCTGCTGGCCACCAACGCGGAGCACGAGGCCGTCGGCCATCTCGGGCCTGACCCGCTACGGCCCGACTGGGACCTCGACCACGCCGTGGCCCGGCTCGAGGCCGGGCCCGACCGGACCATCGCCGCGGCCCTGCTGGACCAGCGCGGGATGGCCGGCCTGGGCAACCTGTGGGTCAACGAGCTCTGCTTCCTGCGCGGCATCAGCCCCTGGACCCCGGTGGCCGACGTCGACCTCCCGGCCTTGGTCCGGCTCGCCGCGCGGACGCTGCGGCACTCCGCGCTGGTGCCGGGCGCCTACCAGGTGACCACGGGCACCAACCGGCGCGGCCAGGACCACTGGGTCGCGGGGCGGGCCCACCACCCCTGCCGCCGCTGCCAGACCCTGATCAAGATGGTGCCCGAGGTCCCCAACGACCCGGAACAGCGGCGTACGTGGTGGTGCCCCACCTGCCAGCCCGGACCGGAGCGACCGGTCCAGCCCTAGTCCGACCCAGCTAGCCCCCAGCTAGCCCTCGGTCGAAGCGGGCGGCCCTGCCGTGCGGATCAGGCGTGCGGCCGGCCGGTGGAGGCGGTCGTGCCGCCGTCGACGGGCAGCACCACCCCGGCCAGGTTGCGGCCGTCGGGGCTGGCCAGGAACAGCACCACCTTGGCCACGTCCTCGGGCTGGCCCGGGCGGCCGTGGGCAATCCGGTTCTCCAGCGCGGCGGCGAAGCCCGGGTCCTGCAGGCGCTCCGAGGTCATCCGGGTCACGGTGAACGCGGGGGGACGACGGTGGACCCGTACGGGTAGGTCATGGGAGGAGATCACGCGCCTACCCAACCACGGGGGCCCGGACGGGAGGGTCGGGACCGACGGCTGGGACCAACCCGCCCCGCGTCCGTGGGCAGGCTCAGCGACCGCGGCGCTTCGGCGGCCGCCGGGCGGCGGCCTTGCGCTGGTGGGCCGAGGCCCGGCCGGCGTTGGTGTCGGGGCCGGGCCGACGGGCCGGGGCGGTCGATCCGTCTCGAGGTCCCGGGGCCGCGGGTGCGGTCCGGGCGGAACGCGAGCTGTTCGCGGTCCGGCCGCGGACGATGCCGATGAACTCCTCGATCATCTCGTGCGGGTTCTCCTGCAGCCAGGCCAGCGCCACCCGGGTGCTGGGCGCGTCACTGACGGGGCGGTAGACCAGGTCGCGCCGGTTGTGGGACCGGGCGATCGACTGCGGGACGACCAGCACGCCCGCCCCTCCGGCGACCAGGTCGAAGGAGTCGACCCCTTCCACGTCCGCCAGCAGGTGCTCCTCGCTCAGGTCCGCGGTGGACACCTCGGCGAAGAGCGAGGCGGGGTGGTCCTTGGGCACGACCACCACCGGGACCTCCTCGTAGAGGGGGATCACGTGCAGCCGGGGGCCCTCGACCGGCAGCCGCACGAAGCACATGTCGACGCGCTCCTGCATCAGGGCGTCCAGCTGGTCCGAGCCCACCAGCTCGACCACCTCGAGACCCAGCCGCGGGAAGCGGTCGGCCCAGACCCGTCGCCACTTGGTCATCGTCACGCCGGGCACGAAGCCCACGGTCAGCACCGGAACGGCCCGGTCCGACGGGTCGCGGGCAGGCTCGGTCGGGGTCACCACGTCAGGGTAGCCGCGGGCCGGGGGCCGGGCCTGCGCGCCGAGCACGACCGAGGCTGGCCCGGACGGCGGAGGCGCCCGACGCCGTACGCTGGGCCGGTGAGCCAGACCATGAAGCCCCTGACCGCTGCCCAGAAGCTCGGCATCCACCTGCCGGCGGCGCCGGAGGAGTTCCAGCGGTCGTCGCTGACCCGTGACGAGGTCGAGGACCTGCGCGCCAACCCGCCGGAGTGGCTGGCCGAGCTCCGGCGTACGGGACCGTTCCCCCGCGACGTCGTCGCCCAGAAGCTGGGCGTCTCCCGGTCCGGTCTGGGCCGGGCCGGGGTCGAGGACTCCATGACCTCCGCGCAGATCGGCGCGCTGCTCGCCGACCCGCCGGCGTGGCTGGTGGCCGAGCGCGCGACGTACGCCGACGTGGTGGCCGAGAAAGAACGGGTCAAGAAGCAGCGTCAGGACTGACGCCGCGCCCCCGACCCGGTCCCCGGACCCGGCCCGCCCTCAGGCGGGGCTGACGTCGACCAGCACCTTTCCCACGGTGGCCTGCTCGACCGCGTCGTGGGCGGCTGCGGTCTGCTCGAGCGGGAACCGGGTGAGCGGTAGCCCGTACGCCTCACCGACCCGCAGGGCCCCGTCGGCCAGCGCGGCCGAGACCGCCGCCACCGCGGCCGCCTTCTGGGCCTCGCTCACCGTGTAGGTGAGGACGAACTGGTAGCGGATGTTCTTGACCATGCTCGGTCGGACGTGGACCGGCAACGGGTCGCCGGACTCGGAGACGTAGATCGCGATGGTGCCGTTGGGTGTGAGGAGCTCGACGTCGGCCTCCAGGTTGGCCTCGGGCGCCACCTCCACGACCAGGTCGACCCCGCGGTCACTGACGGCCCGCACCGCCTCGACCAGCGACTCCGTGCGGTAGTTGACCACCTGCTCGGCCCCGGCCGCGCGGGCCAGAGCCGCCTTGGCGTCGCTGCTCACACTCGTGACGACAGTGGCCCCGGCCCAGCGGGCGAGCTGGATCGCGGCGTGACCCACGGCTCCGGCCCCGCCCGCGACCAGGACGACCCGACCGTCGAGCACCCCGGGGGCGAGCTGGGCGGGCCCGGCCTCGTGGGCCGTGAGGGCGCGGTGGGCGGTCAGCGCCGGGATGCCCAGCGCGGCCCCGGTGTCGAAGGACTCCCCGTCCGGCAGGGCCACCACCTGGTCGACCGCCAGCGTGACCTGCTCCTGGGCGGTGCCCTCAGGGCTCCGCCAGGCCGCGTCCCAGATCCAGACCCGCTGACCGACGGTCAGACCCTCCACCCCCGGACCCACCTCGAGCACGACCCCGGCGCCGTCCTGGTTGGGCACCTGCGGCTGGGGCAGCCGGGCGCCGTCACCGGACCCGAGCCGCGACTTCCAGTCGGTCGGGTTGACCCCGGACACGACCACCCGGACGCGCACCTCACCCGCCCCCGGGGACCGCGGGCTGCGGTCGACCGTCTGGAGGACCGAGCTGGGCCCGTTCACCTCGTACGCCACTGCCTTCACGTTCTGCTCCCTCGTCTCACCAGCACCGTCTCACCAGCACCGTCTCACCAGCACCGTCTCACCAGCACCGTCTCACCAGCACCGTCTCACCAGCACCGTCTCAGCAGCACCGTCTCGCCGGCACGTCCCCGCCGGCACCGTCTCGCCAGCGTCTCCCAAGAAGGCTAGGAGGTGCCGGTGAGGTGGTCGAAGTCGCCGCTGACCCAGCCGACGTAGCGGTCGGCCGACCGGCGCAGCCAGGTCCGGGCCTCAGCCGGCACTCGACCGGCGAAGTTGTCGTACAGCCGGTCGAAGTCCAACCGGAGTAGCCGCTCGGTCACCGTGGTCACTACCGCGGCCGACAGGGGGACCTTGTTGGGATAGCTGCGCAGGAAGCTGACCCAGCGCTCGTCCGGCGTACCGGCGACCGTGTCCCCGGTCAGCAGGACCCCGGCGCCGTCGGCTCCGGTGAACCGGGCCACCGCACTGCCCGGGAAGTGGCCGCCGATCCGGTGCAGCCAGACCCCCGCCAGCACCTCGACCGCGTCGGTCCACCAGCGCACCGCCCTGTCGTCGCGCAGCAGCCACTCCCGGTCCGCCTCCGGGACCCAGACCGGCACCCCTCCGAAGCGCCGGGACCACTCGACCTGGACCCCGTACATGTGGGGGTGGCTGGCCGCTACGGCCGCGACCCCACCCCGGGCCCGGATGTCTTCCACGAGCGCCTCATCGAGGTAGCCCGGGGGGTCCCACAGCAGGTTGCCGACCGGGGTCTGGACCAGCAGGGACCGCTGACCGATCCCCACGGTCGGTGTGACGTCCAGCCCCCACAGTCCCGGCTCGACCTCGCGCAGCGACCCGCTGTGACCCTCGGACTCCAGCTCGGCCAGGGTGGTCCAGCGCTGACCCGTGGGCAGCACGTACTGCCGCTCGTCGGAGCAGATCGGGCAGAGCGGCGGCGGTTCGGGTCGCTCGCCCTGCTCCACGGCGCACGTCCGACAGATCCAGCTGGTCACGACAACTCCCGTCCCGACCCCTCACCGGGGCCTCCACGGGGCAGTCTGCTCACCGGATCCGACGAAGGGAAGGGGCGGTGACGCCGTAGCCTGGTCCCCGCGGCCGGAGGGGTCGCCGACCCCGTCTCGAGAGCAGCCCAGCCCGCCCATGCCCAGCCCCGCGGCCGCGCCCGCTCCTGAGGTCACCGCCGCCGTCCGCGGGACCTACTTCGCCTTCATCGCCAGCGGACTGGGGTTCGCCTCGTGGGCCTCGCGCATCCCGCAGGTCCGGGACCGGCTGGAGCTCGACCCGGCCCAGCTCGGGCTGGTGCTGCTGGCCCTGGCCGCCGGCTCGCTCATCGCCCTGCCCCTGTCGGGCCCGCTCGTCAGCCGCTTCGGCTCCCGCCGTACGGTCGCCACGATGTCGGCCGTGCTGGCGGCGGCCTTGGTCGTGATCGGCATCGGGTTCCAGTTCGGGGTGCTGCCCCTGGTCGTGGGCCTGTTCGCCTTCGGGTTCGCCCAGGGCGCCTGGGACGTGGCCATGAACGTCCAGGGTGCAGTTGCCGAGCGCCTGCTGGGCCGGGCGATCATGCCCCGGTTCCACGCCGGCTTCAGCGTCGGGACGGTGGCCGGGGCGCTGCTGGGCGCGGTGATGGTGGCCACCCGCGTCTCGGTGACGGTCCACCTGATCGGCATCGCGGTCCTCGTGGCGGCGTCGGTGCCCTTCGGCGTACGCGGGTTCGCCCCCGACTCCGCCGAGCAGCGCACCGACCCGGCATCCGGTGGTGCCGGCAGCGCCCGTCGCTCACTGGACGCCTGGCGCGAGCCGCGCACCCTCCTGATCGGGCTCTTCGTCCTGGCCTTCGCCTTCGCCGAGGGCACCGGCAACGACTGGACCAGCGTGGCCCTGATCGACGGTTACGGCACGGCCCCGGCCGTCGGCACCCTCGGGTTCGCGGTCTTCCTCGCGGCGATGACCCTGGGGCGCTGGTTCGGCCCCAACCTGCTGGACCGCTACGGCCGGGTCGGGGTCAGCCGGGTCCTGGCGGTGGTCAGCCTGCTGGGTCTGCTGCTCTTCGTCTTCGGCCCGTCCACCCCCGTGGCGTTCGTCGGCGGCGCGCTGTGGGGGGCGGGACTCTCCCTCGGCTTCCCGGTCGGCATGAGCGCCGGGGCCGACGAGCCGACGATGGCCGCCGCCCGGGTCAGTGTCATCGCCTCCATCGGCTACTGCGCCTTCCTGGCCGGGCCGCCCCTGATCGGGTTCCTGGGGCAGCAGTCGAGCGTGCTGCGGGCCCTGACCGCCGTGGCGGTGCTGCTGGCGATCTCGATCATGATCGCCGGTGCGGTCCGGCCCCTTCCGGCCCAGGAACCCGAGCACCGCTGACCCCTTCGGCCGGCAGGTCTAGCGTGAGGCCATGACGCGTCCCCAGGTGGTGATCGTGGGCGCGGGCGCCGCCGGTCTCGGTGCCGCCGCCCGACTCCGCCAGGATGGCCTCGAACCCCGGGTGCTCGACCGGGCCACCACCGTGGGCTCGGCCTGGCGCGGTCGCTACGAGAGCTTCCGGCTGCACACCATCCGCTGGCTGTCCGGTCTGCCCGGTCTCCCGATCCCGCGGGCCTACGGCGACTGGGTCGCCCGGGACGACTTCGTCCGCTATCTCGAGGGATACGCGGACCGGTTCGGCGTCCGGTCCGACCTGGGGGTCGAGCT
>JBBQAB010000362.1:0-2143 GCA_038198385.1 Propionibacteriales bacterium | reverse complement strand
TGGGTTAACTACCCAGGAAACCGCGACTCGCGCGGGCGGTACAGGGCTCCCTGACCGCGGCTGCATTGCTAAGGAGCGCAACGTGCAACTCACGCCCGTCCGCCCGACCGTCAAGGCCCCAGCCGAGGCCTTCACCGGCGACGTCTACTTCACTCCCATTCACCGCGGCGAGGGCCTCTCGCGGATGATCGTCATATTGGTCCGCTTCACGCCTGGTGCCCACACCAACTGGCATTCCCACGCGGTCGGACAGACGCTGCATGTCACCGACGGAATCGGGCTGGTAGCGACCCGCGACGGCACTGTGATCTGCATGCGCCCGGGCGACACCGTGCATACGCCGCCCGGCGAGGAGCATTGGCACGGCGCCACCGCCGACACCTTCATCAGACGCTTCGCCCTCCTCGAGGCCAGCCGCCTGGCCCACTGGCAAGCCGGCGGCCTCCACGCCGGACCCATCACGGCCATCGAGGAGTGGGGTCCACGGCCGGGCTGGCGGGCTTCGAACGGGCCGGTAGCGAGACCGCATGATCACTCGATACGAGAGTTCTTCTGATGGCACGGCAGGCCCGCTCCAGCCGCTGCTTAGTCTGAGCCCGTACGCGCACGCTTGGCTCTCCTTGCATCGGGGACAGCGTGGACACCGTCAGCGTTCGAGCAGCTCACCCGGATAGGAACCGCCCATGCCGTACCGCCTCATTGCCTTCGATCTGGATGACACTCTCGCTGAGACGAAGTCACCGATCTCGGACTCGATGGCTTCCCTGCTGGGCCAGCTCCTGGACGCCTACGACGTCTGCGTCATCTCCGGCGGGCAGCTGTCCCAGTTCAGCCAGCAGGTCGTGCAGCGGCTCCCGGGTCGAGCTGACCTGTCCCGACTGCACCTGATGCCCACCTGCGGGTCGCGGTACCTGCGCCACCACGACGCGGACGGCTGGGTCGATGTGTACTTCGACAAGCTGAGCGAGCGGGAGCGTGACGCTGCCGTCGCGGTCCTGACGGAGGCGGTCGGAGCGGTTGGTCTGACCCCGGAGCGGACGTGGGGTCCTCAGGTGGAGGATCGAGGCGGCCAGGTGACCTTGTCGGTGCTGGGTCAGGCCGCGCCGGCGGCGGACAAGTACGCGTGGGACCCGACCGGGGCACGCAAGGAGCGGCTGCGCGCCTACGCCGCCGAGCGGCTCCCCGGCCTGGAGGTCCGTTCCGGCGGGTCCACGTCGATCGATGTGACGCGGCTCGGCATCGACAAGGCGTACGGGATGCGCCGCCTTCTGGTCGAGACCGGTCTCAGCCAGGACCAGGTGTTGTTCGTGGGTGACCGGCTTGACGTTGGCGGCAACGACCGTCCTGTGTTGGAGATGGGCATGGACTGCCGTGCCGTCACGGGGCCGGCGCAGACGGAGAAGGTCATCGCCGAGATCCTCAGGTGACCGGTCGGCGGGTCTGGGAGGGGTCCTCTCAGGACCTACGGCGAACCTCAGTCGCCCGATAGCGGAAGCTGTCCTGCTGCGCCGGTTCGAACTCGAAGTCCACGGTCTCACCGGCCTCCAAGGTGCGATAGCCGGCGGCCTCGATTACCGAGAAGTGCACCCAGGCGTCCAGACCGGCAGGGAGTGACGCGGAGCTGATGGCTCCCCAGCCCTTGTCCTCCCGGAAGAACGTCACGACGCCCTCGGCCATGATTGATCTCACCACACCCTGACCGGTGCCGAGGGTGTGGCTCCGCTCGAACCACCACCGGCTGCCGTTCCCGCCCCGGATGGTCGGCGAGGGTGTCAGTGGGGCGTCGTAGGCTCGAGCGTGTGAGCAGACGATGAGCAAGGTTGACGCCCAGCGGGCGATGCGGGAAGCCAAGTACGCCCGGGAGCGGGCCAGCGGGCCGACCCGCCGGGAGGCAGCCGCCGCCGCCGCCGGGGGAGCGGCGGCTGCCCCAGCCGCGCCGACGCCGAGTGCGAAACCGGCTCGAGCGGCCAAGGCGGCCCCGGCCGCAGCCTCCCCGGCTGTCGCTTCTGCGGGTGAGCTGTGCGGACACAAGTCCATGAACAACCGGGCCTGCACGCGCGAGGTCGGTCACGCCGAGAAGAGCCACCGCTACAGCTGACCTCGCCGTCCGAGGGTCAGCTAGGAGGCGCCACCTTGGGCGGTC
>JBBQAB010000361.1:0-2039 GCA_038198385.1 Propionibacteriales bacterium | reverse complement strand
GCGAGACACCGGAGAGGTCGGTCACGACCGCCGCGACCGCGTGCTGTCCCGGGGCGAGCCGTTGCGAGTCGAACGGGAAAGCCGAACCGTCACCGGCCGTGTGGGCCAGGTCGAAGGGCTGGAGCCGCTCCACGGTGTCGAGCGGGGTGGCCAACCTGGAGCCGGACGGGTCGACGAGGAAACGGACCGAGGCCACATTGCTGGTCGAAGGCCAGAAGACGTAGATCGGGCCGGAGACGCCTGCACCGTTCAGGGGTAACGACCGTGCCCGGCTGGCGCTGGTCGACACCTGCAGGGTCGGGCCGGCCGCCTCAGCCGGCACGACCAACGCCGTCGTGGTGACCAGAACCCCGGCCGCGGTCGCCAGGGCGACCCGACCGAGCTTCCTGGACAGCGGGGTGGGGTGGGACGGAGGGGTCTGGTGGGCCGGGAGAGACATGGCGCTCCAATCGGGGAGTGAGAAGGTGGTGCCCCCGATGAGTGGTTCCCCGCTGCAGAGAGAACCCGTCAGCAACCGGGACGGACCCGGTGACGAACTTCTCTGGTCATAGACGTACGTCCCCGGGCATCGAGCGGACCCAGGCCCGCCCGCCCCCCTCGACGACCGCCGCCACTGGTCCGGCGCCGTGTCGTTCTCGGAGATTCCTCCGTGCTTCTGCCATCCCCGAGCGAACGGGCGAGGCGGTACGGCTCCCCCACCCGGATCAGTTGCACCCAAAGCCGCAGCGGGACATCACCGCGTCCCCCTCGCGCGACCTCCGGCCGTGGGACCGCTCTCTTCTGACCGGGCCCACGAACTCCGTGAGCGCCTTTCCGGGGCCGTGCCCATGAGCTCTTGAGCGTCTCGAGCTGCCTGGTCTAATGGCCGTTCGTTCAGGCGCTAAATTATCAGAGAAGCAGACTGTTTACCTAAGCAACAGAATAAAAATTCGCTCCGCTCTTGTCACGGACCATTTTCCCGGGTCGCACCGCCGGGCCCGCCGATCGTGACACCCTCGGAGGGACACGGTCGGCACCGCCGCCGCGGCCACCCCGGGGCCTCAACTCGGGCGACGAAAGGGACTCGTGACCCAGGAACCCCTCGATACCGGCGGGCTCGTGCAGCCCTTCCGCGTGCTGCTGGTTTGCGAGGCGAACCACTGCCGGTCTCCGTTGGCCGAGCATCTCCTGCGAGCTCAGATCAGTCAGCACCCCGCGGTTCCCTGGGTCGTGAGCTCAGCCGGTTTGCGGGCGCCCGACGGCGTCCCGGCCCACCCTCATGTCGAGAGGGTCCTGCGGGAGCGAGGGGTCAACTCGGAGGGCTGGGTGTCGAGGGGGCTGAGTCCTCAGCTGGTCACCGATGCCGATCTTATCCTCACCGCGGAGCTGGCCCACCGGCGTCACATCGTCAGGCTTCAGCCGGCCGCCGTCGCCAAGACTTTCCCGCTGCTAACGTTCGCGACCTGGCTCCGCAACGCGGGGCCCGCCGTGAGCTCCGCCCCCCTCCTGGACCGCGCGATGTTCGGGCGGGCGCGAACCCAGCCGATGGCCCCGCGGACCGAGGAGCTGGCCGACCCGCTCGGACACTCGCTGCGCCGCTTCCGAGCGTGCGCACGGCTCCTCGACGACGCGTTCGAGCCGTTCATCAGCCCCGTGTCGTGAGGCTGAGCCGCTACCAGCCCGGGGTCTCGGCCTGATACGGCGACTCGGCCGCATAGCGACGCTTCTCGGTCCGACCTAGGCGTCGCATGTTCAGCACCGACCCCAGAACGCGCGCGTTCACCTGCTGCAGGGCCTGCACGGCCGTGGCGACCTGCGAACGGTGGGTCTTCCCCCAGCGAATGACGAGGACCACGCCGTCCGATGCAGCGGAGATGAGGGCCGCGTCGGTGACAGGAAGCAGCGGAGGCGTATCAATGATGATCTTGTCGTAGTCCCCGCGCAGCTGTTCGATGAGGGACTTCATGGCACTGCTCCCCAGCATTTCTGAAGGGTTGGGGGGAAGCGACCCGCTGGGCAGGATCGACAGTCCGTCGGTCCCCCAGGACTGAATCGCCTCT
>JBBQAB010000360.1:0-5534 GCA_038198385.1 Propionibacteriales bacterium | reverse complement strand
GGTGCACGCGTGCCTGGCCGGATGCCGCCAGCTGGCTGACGTGACGGACGCGATCCGCTCGGCCCCCGACCCGGTGTTGGGCGCTTTGCTGAGTGAGACGGCCAGAGGAGACGTGCTCGCCGGACGCACCGTCTTGCAGGCCATGCTGGGCAAGCTGGTTCGGATGACCGAGGTCGACGCCCAGGCGGAGGTGGACGACTACGTCGCTGAGTTGTGGAACCGGATTTGTACCTATCCGCTCGAGCGCCGACCCGCCCGGATTGCCGCCAACCTGGCTCTGGACGCACTGAAGGGGGTCCACGAACGGCGAGCTCGCCAGGGTCCGTGCTGCGTGGTTCCGTGGCCCCCCGACGAGCTGGTGGACCTGCTGGACGGGCTGACCGCGCGGGGCCGCGGTAGCGAGCCCCTCCCGTCCGACGGACCCTCGGCGGAGGGCGTTCTGAGCCTCGCTCGCGCCTCGGACCTGGTCAGCCCGGACACCGCTCGCCTCCTGCTCAGCGTGTACTCCGAGGGTCTGAGCGGTGCGGAGGCGGCCACCCGCCACCGCACGACCCCGGGTTCAGTGCGCGTCCGCTGCAGCCGAGCCGTACGCCATCTCGCCGCGCATGCTCAGTTCCTTCTGGACGCCTCGTGAGAGGGATTACGGCCGGTGTCCGTACAAATACGACGACGAAAAAAGCTTCCCCAATGTCTTCCGCCCCGGTCATCGTCCGTGGCATCGTCTGCTATCTCGCGACTCGGACCCCCCTCCCCGGCGCGAGACGAACCAGGGTGCGGGAGCCATCAGCAGAGCGAGGACCCCGTTCGTGCGGCGCGACTGACGTACAGAGAGGCCGCGATGTCCTGCCCTGGTCCGGACTGGTCGCAGCCGATCGCCAGGACCGCAACGGAGAGGTCCCTTTCCGGGGCCCGAAGGGAAGGAACACGATGAACCTCAAGCACCACGCGCTGTCGCTGGTCGGACTGATCGTCCTGCTGAAAGACGACCGGAGCCGGGATGAGCGCGGACTGAGCCAATCGGCGGAGAACGCCATCCTGCTGGCCGGAGCGGTGGCGATTGCCCTCGGCATCATCACGTTCCTGACCGCGTACGTCACCCGGCACATGCCGAAGAATTGATTAGGCGGGGCCATGACGAGCGCGGGCTCAGCCAAAGCGTGCAGTACGCCGTGATCTGGCCACTGCTGCTGCTGAGCACGCTGGGCATCGTCCAGGCCGGGGTATGGCTGCACGGGAGGAACGTCGCGCAGCGTTCGGCGGCGGCTGCTGTCGACGTCGCCCGGGGGACCTACGGGACGGTGGCGGGGGCTCGGGACCTCGCGGTCGACCTGGCGGAAGCCGGTGGGCTGACCGGGGTTGAGGTCGACGTCCGACGGGACCCCACCCAGGTCGAGGTGGTGGTGTCGGCACGGTCACCCGGCTTTCTCGACGTCGGGCTCGGTCGTCTACGGGAGCAGGCGTCGGCTCCACGGGAGCGGGTGACCCCACCGTGATGGTTCGTCGGGACACGACCGCTCGCGGCATGAGTGAACGGGGCATGACTGAACGGGGGTCGGCGACGGTGGAGCTGGCGCTGCTCATCCCGGCCTTGATGCTGATGCTGGGACTGACCATGGCGGGCGGGCGGGTGTGGTTCGCCCGCAGCGCGGTCACCGACGCGGCTGAGGCCTCGGCGCGGGCCGGGTCCTTGGCCCGTTCGGCAGGCGAAGCAGGGCAGGCCGCTCGGTTGGCCGGAGCCCAGTCCCTCGCGACGGCCGGGCTCGTCTGCTCAGCGTCGACAGTCTCGGTGAATGTGGCGGCTTTCGCAGTGCCTGCGGGTCAGCCGGCCACGATCCGCACCGAGGTGACCTGTGACCTCTCCTTCTCCGACCTGCTCCTCCCGGGTGCGCCCGGTGGGATGCGACTGCTCGCACACGGGGCCAGCTCGCTCGACACCTATCGGGCCCGCTGATGGCGCTCGATCGGTGCACACCAGCGGCCCACCCTCTGGTCGCACGGGAGCGGGGCCAGTCGGTCAGCGTCTTCGTGCTGGTTGTCCTGGGCGCGCTGGTCATGACCACAGGCTTGGTCGTTGACGGCGGACAGAAGGTCACGGCCGCAGGTCGGGCCGAGTCGGCCGCGGCTGGGGCGAGTCGGGCTGCATCGAACGCTGCGGCCACGGATCTCCTGGCGGGTGCGGACCCGACAGGTGCGGCGGTGCTGGCGGCGAAGTCCTACCTCGCGGGCCAACCCGGCGTTGAAGGGTCGGTTCAGGTGGCCTCCGGAGTGGTCACGGTGAAAACGACGGCCACGGAGGACACGCTCTTCCTCTCGGTGGTGGGCATCCGGTCGGTGACGGGTCGGGGTTCCGCGACAGCCAACGTGGTCGGCCCAGGGCGGCGGCGGTGACCACCGGGTCCCCGTCCTCTGGGTGGAGGCCACCCCGGCGTGGCGTCCCCGGTTTCAGAAGGAGGGGCTGATGAGTGTCGACCTGGGCCGGCGGTCCTCGAGAGGCCAGGAGGCGTCGTCAACGGAGCGGTTGCCGGTGGCCCGCGTCCCCGAAGCGGTGCCCCCGCCCCCGCGCCTGCCCGGTCGACGTCACCCCCGCTGGGTAGCTCTCGGTGTGCTGGCCCTGTGCCTGGGTGGGTTGCTGTCGTGGGTCCTCTACGCCCGCCTCGCCGACCAGGTGACGGTGGTGGCGGTCAGCCGGACCATCTACCGGGGTGAGCTCATGGGCCGGGCGGACCTGCGGACGGTGTCGGTTCCCCAGTCGTTGGCGCAGACCTCGGTACGGGCTGAGGATTTGGACAGCTTGGTTGGGCGTCGTGCCGGTCTGGATCTTGTGTCCGGGACTCCGGTGAGCCGCCTGGCCTTAGAGGCGGGCGAGCTCCCAGCGTCGGGGCGGGCGGTGGTGGGGCTCAAGGTCGCCAGCGGTCGGGCGCCCGAGGCGCTGCTCCCGCCCGGGGCGCCGGTTCGTCTCGTGGCCCTCCCGGCTGGGACCGCTGACACGGGGGCCCCGGACGAACTGAGCAGTAAGACCTACGTGGCCCGAGTCGTCGGTCATGCACCTGGTGCGGACGGGACCTCGCTCCTGGTCGACCTGGACGTCGAGGCGCAGCAGGCCCCGGTGATCGCCAGACTCGGCGCCGCGGAGCGGCTGGCCGTCGTGCGGGACGCGGGGCGGTAGAGATGGCCGTTCTCGTTCTCACATCGACGTCGGGCTCGCCGGGGGTCACCGCCACCGCCGTGGGTCTGGCGCTGAGCTGGCCGCGGCCTGTGCTGCTCGTGGACGCGGACCCGGGTGCGCACCAGGCCATCCTGGCGGGCTATCTGGGCGGGCAGTCCGGACAGGGCCGAGGCCTACTGCGGGTGGCTGAGGCGCATCGAGACCGGCGGGCCCTTCCGGAGGTGGTGCTGGACCAGTGCCTGCCCCTGACCGCTGCGACCGACGTGCAACGGCTGTTCCTCCCGGGTTTCAACCGGGTCGGGAGTGCGGCCCACTTCGCCGGTGTCTGGGAGGACCTGGCTGCCGCTTTCGACCGGCTGGGCGAGCTGGACTTCGACATCTTGGTCGACGCCGGTCGGGTGTCGGCATCCGGCCTCCCGGGCCCCCTCCTGGACCGGTCTGCTCTCACCTGCGTGCTGGTGCGCTCCCAGCTCAGAGCGGTCATGTCGACCCGGGTCCACCTACCCGGCCTGGGGGTTCAGCGCCTGGGTGGGGAACCGAGGTCGGACCCCGTGGCTCTGCTCGTCGTCGGGTCCGGGCGCCCCTACGGCGCGAGGGAGATCAGCCAGGCCCTGGGGGTCCCGGTGGCCGCCGAGCTGGCCTGGGACCCCGCCTCTGCGGAACACTTCTCGGACGGCGCTCCGCGCCGTCGCCGGTTCGATCAGAGCCCCCTTGTCCGTTCCCTCCGGACGACGTCGAGCAGCCTCGCCGCCGTTCTGGACCGCTCGAGAAACCTGGTCGAGGCCCCGTGACCGAGGACCTGCAGAGGCGGCCGCCTGTCGCCCCACTGGCGCGGGTACCGGTACTGGTCGACCTTGATCACCTCGGCTTGCTCTCCTCGGCCGAGGGACCCGAGGCCGTCCGGGCGCCCGCCCGGCCGGAGCAGGCCACTCTCACGGCCGCGGAGCTCCGTTCGAGCACCATGGTCGTAGCCACGGGGGACCTGGACTGGACCCAGGTGGTCGAGTTCCGACGGCGGGCCTCCGAGGAGATCACCGACGAGCTGGCCCGCCAGGAGGCGGTGGCTGGTCGGCCCGTGGTGGGGGACGACCGGCTGCTGCTGGGGCGGTCTACGATCGCCCGGATCGTCGGCGACCACGTACGGGCCCGGCACCGCGACGGGGCTGCCCTCTGGTCGAGTGCCCAGGAGCAGACCTATGTCCTTGCAGTCGAGAACGCGGTCTTCGGCTACGGCCGCCTGCAGCCCCTGCTGGAGATGCCGGCCGTCGAGAACATCGAGATCCACGGCGGAGACTCCGTGGTCGTGCAGTTTGGGGACGGGCGGCGTCAGCGGATGCCGCCGGTCGCTGACAGTGACGACGAGCTGGTCGAGGCCATCCGCTTCCTCGGGCAGAACGCCGAACCGTCACGGCCCTTCGACGACACCCACCCCACGATGACGCTGGCCCTGGGGGACCGCTTCCGGCTGCACGCCATCGGGTTCGGGCTCTCCTACCGTCCGAGTGTGGTCATCCGCCAGCACACTCTCACCGAGGTCACGTTGTCGGACCTGGTGGAGGCCGACATGCTGCCGTACGAGGTGGCGACCTTCTTGGACGCCGCCGTGCTGTCGCGGACCTCCATGGTCATCTCGGGTGATCAGGGCGCCGGAAAGACCACGTTGCTCCGGGCACTCATCAGCTCGATTCCCGCTGACGAACGTTTCGGAACGCTCGAGACGGACTACGAGCTGATGACGCACCTGCAGCCCGGTCGTCAGAACATCCTGGCTCTGCAGGCGCGGGTGGGCCACGGTGAGACCTCCGGCGGGGCTCGGGTCGGTGACTTCGGAATCTCCGACCTGATGCCGGAGGCGCTTCGGCAGAACCTGTCGCGACTGGTCGTAGGCGAGGTGCGAGGCGGCGAGGCGGCCGCCATGTTCGAGGCGATGCAGGCGGGCACAGGAACGTTGTCCACGACCCATTCGCACTCGGCTCAGTCCACCGTAGACCGGCTGGCCTCAAGGGTGGCCCAAGGTGGTGTTCTCTCGGTGGAGGAGGCCTACCGTCAGATCGCCCACAACATCGGGTTATTGGTGCATGTGACGCTGGTCGACGACACCTGGCGGGGCGGGACCCGGCGCCGCTACGTCAGTGAGATCCGGCAGGTGACGCGAGCGGTCGAGGGCGGTCGACCCGTCACCCACCTGAGCTATCACGCCACCGGCACGACGAGCCAGGCGGCAGGCTTCTTTCCCGACGCTGCGTTCGAGCAGGAGCTTGCACCCTTCCGGCGGACGCTGCCCGATCGTTCGGGATCGGCGCCGCGCGGGGGCTCGGGGTGAACGGCGCAGCCGCTGCCGCGGCCGGCCTGCTGCTCACGGGGGGCC
>JBBQAB010000359.1:0-2792 GCA_038198385.1 Propionibacteriales bacterium | reverse complement strand
CGCGGTGTTGAGGAGGAGCACGCCTTGCTTCGCCCAAGCGGAAAGGTCGCCCTTGCCCGGGCAATGGCGACCCCGTCAGGCGCTGTCGGCCGGGGTCTGCGACTGCATCAATTTCCGCGCCGAGAACAGGCTGCCCTGCTTGGCGCAGAACGGCCCGCAGGCGGTGAATCAGCGCTGCCCAGGAGGTCGCTACCGCGGCGATGTGACGCAGGTCGTCAAGGCGCTTGAGACAGCAGGAGAGGAAGCCGAATACGCGTGAGGGGGCTCTCCGAGATCGGCACACTCACGAGTGCCTATTGGCCCGTTCGACCGTCGATGCATTCACGCAAGAGATCGGCGTGGCCCGCGTGGCGGGCATACTCCTCAACGAGGTGAACGACGATATCGCGCGCCTCGACCTTCTGGCCGTGGACGTCGACCAGCGCCTCAAGGTCTCAGACCTCCGGAAGTAGAGAGCGACCAGCCCTGTGACCAGGGCTTCTTCGCTCCCATAGTTCATCGGTAATCCGTTAAGTTCTGGTATGCTGTGGGGATGGGTCAGGCCACGCTGGAGGGGATGCCGGAACCGGCCGGGCTGCGCCTGCACACGGACGACGGGCAGACCCTGGTCACCGTCGGGCGCACGCTGCTCTACCGCTACGACAGCGATGACACCGGGATACGCAACCTGGCGATCGTGGCGTTGACCGACGCCGGGCGCCGCGTCGATGAGGCCGCCGCGGTGTTCGGGCTGAGCGCCACATACGTCTCGATCCTGCGGGGCCGGGCCCGCACGGACGGCTCAGCCGGGCTGGTGCGCCGCCGTGGCCGCCCGCCGAAGCTGACCGGCCGGCAGGCCGCCCAGGCCCGGGCGTGGGCCGGGCAGGGGCGCAGCCAGCAGGCCATCGCTGACCGGCTCGGGGTGGCCCAGTCGGTGATCAGCGAGCTGTTGGCCCACCGCGGCCCGACCCCGGTCCAGGAGCCGCTGCCCGAGCCCACCGAGCAGGCCGCAGAGGGTGCCGCCGAGCAGGCCGCCCAGGGGGTGGGGCGGCAGGCGGTGCCGGACGGGTCGGCGGTGGCCGAGCAGCACTGTGCAGGTGGGGTGTTCGTGGGTTCGGCCCGGATCACCACAGGTGCGTTCCCGTGCCGGTACGCGGGGGCGATGCTGTTGCACGCGTACCTGCACGCGGTCGGGGCCCAAGACATCTTCGCGACGCTGACCGGGGGCCCGGCCCGCCGGTATGACGACCTGGGCATCCTGACCGGTACCACGCTGGGGTTCGCGTTAGGTGTGGGCACCATGGAGGGGGCCAAGCACCTGCGCCGTGAGCAGGCCGGGCCGGTGGTCGGGCTGACGATCATGCCGGAGCTGAAGACGTTACGGGCGAGGCTGTCCGCTCTCGCCGACGGCACCGACCCGCTCGCGGTGCAGCGGGCGTTCGCGGCCCGGATGCTCGCTGCCGACCCGGCCGCCGAGCCGGTGTACTTCGTCGATGACCACTTCGTGGCCTACGCCGGCGCCCGACCGGTCGGCAAGGGCTGGAACACCAAACGCCGCCACGCCCAGCCCGGCCGCGACGACACGCTGCTCGTCGACGCCCGCGGCCGCGCGGTCGTGTTCGGCTCCGGGGAGCCGACCGGGCTGTCCGCCACCCTGCCCGGCGTCCTGACCCAGCTACGCCAGGTGATCGGCCCGGACGCGCCGATCATGCTCGGCTTCGACCGCGGCGGCGCGTACCCGACCGTCTTCACCGCCTGCCGGGACGCGGGCGCGGACTGGGTCACCTACCGCCGCGCCCCCCTGCTGGAGGCCACCACGACGCCGACGGAGTCGGTGACGGTCCGGCACGGCCAACGGGTCAGCCTCGTCCTGGCCGACGAGACCGTGCAGCTCAAAGGCTACGGCCCCGCCCGGCAGCTGACCCTGTTCGAACACGACGCCCCGGTGCTGCAGGTGTTGACCTCCGACACCACGAGCACCGGCGCGGACCTGGTGTGCTGGCTCCGGGCCCGGTGGCGTATCGAGAACATGTTCAAGTACGCGGCGCAGCACAACGGCATCGACGCCCTGGCCTGCTACGGCATGGACATCGGACCGGACACCCGGAAGGTGACCAACCCCGCCCGGGTGAACGCCCGCAAACAGGTCAAGGATGCCGAGGCCGAGCTGATCGCCGCGGAACGGGCGTTGCCGCAGCTACTCAACAGCGGCGGCACCCCGAAACAGCTGAACGCCGCACTGCCCGGCGCGCACGCCCGGATCCGGGCCGCCCACACCGCCCTGGCCGAGGCGAAGGCCACGCTCAAACCGGTCCCGGCGAAAGTGCTCGCGACCGAGCTGGACCCCGACGCCAAACGCGCCCGCCCGCACCTGGCCCGCCGCGGCCTACAGATGGTGCTGCGTCTGCTCGCGTTCAACGCCGAAGCCTGGCTCGCCGAGCACCTCAACGCCTACCTGGCCGACCCCGACGAGTACCGCGCCATCACCCGCCACCTGCTCCACCTAGGCGGGCAGATCACCTACGACACGGCCGCGATCACGGTGACCCTGGACCGGCCCGACAGCCCCCGCATCGCCCGCGCCCTGACCCTGCTCACCGACGAGCTCAACACCACCCCAGCGCGCCTGCCCGTCGACCGCCGCCAGATCACCTACCAGATCGCGCCGGCATGAATCTCAACACTCAGCCCACCCCTGCTACCGGAGATCTGAGTCTGCCTGATTTGGACGGTGGTGCACGGCGAAAGGTCGCTCTGACCAAGGCTGCGTGGAGGATCTGGCGGTCCCTGAACTCGGCTGCACGCGGATCCAT
>JBBQAB010000358.1:0-10673 GCA_038198385.1 Propionibacteriales bacterium | reverse complement strand
GGGCCGCGACGACGCAGACCACGGTGATGACGACCATCTGCACCAGGCTGAGGCTCAGGGCGGCCCCCGCCTCGCTCAGCCGACCCAGCGCGATGATGTGCACCGCGTAGACCAGGGCCGACAACAACGTCATCAGCTCGCCGTAGCCCACCGAGAAGCCGTTCAACGACAGTACGCCGAGGCCGGCCGTGGCCAGCAGGGCCGCCAGCCAGGTGGTCCCGCTGACCCGGGTGCGCAGGACCAGGGCGGTCAGCAGCGGAGTGGCCACGACGTACAGCCCGGTGATGAAGCCCGAGACGCTGGCCGAGGTGTGCGCCAGCCCAACGGTCTGCAGGATCTGGGCCACCCCGTAGAGCAGACCGAGCAGGGAGCCGGCCACCACCGTACGGCGCGACATCCTGAGCTGCCGGCCGGCGATGGCCACCAGGGCCAGAGTCGCGATCCCGAAACGCAGAGCGAGCAGGTCGGCGACCGGCAGCCGGGTCAGCAGGTCCTTGATCATGAAGAACGTCGAGCCCCAGGCGGCGGCCATCAGCAGCAGTGCGGTGAAGGCGAGCCACTCGGTTCGGGTACGGACGTTCGGCACGGCGCTCAGCCTAGAGCCACACCGTTCCGGGTCGGCCCGTCCTGGGCCGGGGCTAGACGCTAGACGACGTAGAGGGTGACCGTGGACCCCTTGGGGGCCTGATCGGACTGTCCGGGTCGGCTGTAGACCACGAAGCCGACCCCGATGTAGTTGACCGCCACCGCCTGCACCTTGACCTTGAAGCCCGCCTCGGTCATCACCTGGGTCGCCGCCTTGACCCCCATCGACCGCACATTCGGCACGGTCACCAGCACCGGCCCGAGCGAGCGGGTCAGGGTGATCGTCGCCCCGCGGTCCAGGGAGCCCTTCTTCGGGTCCTGGGCCAGCACCTGGCCGGCCGGCACCTTGTCGTCGTTGGCGGTCTCTTCCACCACGACCAGTCCGGCCCGCTGGAGTGCGGTGACCGTCGCGTCGGCGTCCTGACCGCGGTAGTCCTTGATCGGCACAGGCGCCGGCCCCTTGGACACCGAGACGTCCACCGCCGCCTGGGGCTTCATCGCGGTGCCGGTCCGGCTGGAGGCAGCCAGCACAACACCGGCGGGAACCGACTCGTCGTAGACCGCCTTGACCTTGCCCAGGGTGAGGTGGGAGCCCACGAGCGCGGTGCTGGCCGCGGACTGGGTGAGCCCGAGCACCTGCGGCATGGGGTACCGCTCCGGCCCCTGGGACAGGAGGGCCTGGATCCGGCTGCCGTCCGGGACCCGGGTTCCCGGGCCGGGATCGGTGGAGACGACCAGGCCCCGTGCGATGGTCTCGCTGTAGGCGTCGTCGAAGGAGATCTGCAGCCCGGACCGTTCGGCCACCTGGGACGCCTCCGCCTTGCTCAGGCTGGTGAGTGCCGGTGCGCTGGTGAAGCGGCCCTCGGCCAGGTAGTAGACGGTCAGGGTGGCGCCGGCGGTGACCAGCAGTACCAACAGCAGGGCCAGCCAGCCCCGGCGACGCTTCCGGCGCTGACGCTCGCGCTGGTCCCGGACCCGGTCGAGCGCGGCCTGCTGCTGGGGTCGCGCCCGGGTCAGCGCCGGTGGCGGGGGAGCGTCGACGGCGGTGGGCGGGGCATAGTCGGGTCGCGAGGCCGCTCCGGTCCGTACGGCCTGGGTCTGGTCCTCGGGCCGGGGCGGGTAGGCCTGCGGTCGAAGGCCCGCCGACGTGGGCGGCGTCGCACCCGGTGAGCCGGTGGCGGGGACCACCTGGGTCAGCTCGGCGTCGGCGCGGTCGGCGTACGGCGGGGTCACCACCAGGCTGAGGTCCTGGGTCAGCTCGGGGTCGTCCCAGACACCCTCGCGCAGGGCGACCCGGACCCGACGGACCTGGGCCAGCAGGACGCGGGCGTCATGCGGTCGCTGAGCGGAGTCGCGTGCGGTGGCCCGGGCGACGAGCGCGTCCAGGTAGGCGGGAATCGGTCCGGCGGTGGTGAAGCTCGAGGGGGCGGGGACGTCGGTGTGGACGTGCGCGTACGCCACCTGGATCGGGGTCTCTCCGGTGTGGGGCTTGCGACCGGTGAGGAGCTCGAACAGCACCACACCCGCGCTGTAGACGTCGGACCGGGCGTCGGACCGGCCCGATACCACCAGCTCGGGGGGCAGGTAGGACACCGTGCCGATCAGCAGGCCCTGGGTGGCGGTCTGGGTCTGGGAGCTGATGGCCTTGGCGAGCCCGAAGTCGGCGACCTTGATCTGGCCGCGGTCGCTGATCAGGACGTTCTCGGGCTTGACGTCGCGGTGCACCAGGCCGGCGTCGTGGGCGGAGGCGAGGGCGGCCAGGACCGGCTCGATCACCTCCAGGGCCCGCAGGGGCGGCAGCGGGGCCTCGTGGTTGATCACGTCACGGAGCGTCTGGCCGTCGACGAACTCCATCACGATGTAGGGCCGGGTGACGTGCCCGTCGGTGGCGTCGGCACCCTGGTCGAAGACGGAGACGACGTTGGGGTGCGACAGTCGGGCCGCAGCGCGGGCCTCCCGGTCGAACTTGCGGGCGAACTCCTCGTCGTCACCCAGACCCACGTGCATGATCTTGACCGCGACCGTCCGCGTCAGGCGGGTGTCGATCGCCCGGTAGACGGTGGCCATGCCACCGCGCGCCAGCCGCTGGGTGATCTGGTAGCGGCCATCGAGCAGTCGTCCGACCAGGGGATCGCCGACACTCGTCATCGTCACGCCTGCTCCAAACACGGTGGGGAAGATGGCCGTGCTGGCCGCGAGGCCGGTGGACCCGACGGTTTCGGGGACCGTGACCTCCGGCCCGAGTTTAGGAGCAGGGACTGGTCCGGGGCCCCCCGGCGCGCCGGGAGGCCGGGACCGGTCCCCGGTCCCCTCAGTCGATGCGCCCCTCATGGGTCGATGATGCCTCCGCGTAGCGACGAACCGGAATCCGGCCCGCCCGGCCCGCCAGCCGTCCGGCCTGCACGGCCAGGCGCATGGCGTGGGCCATCCGGACCGGGTGCTCGGCCCGGGTGACGGCCGAGGCCAGGAGGACAGCGTCACAGCCGAGCTCCATGGCCAGCGCGGCCTCCGAGGCCGTTCCGATGCCGGCGTCCAGGACCACCGGGACCGTGGCCGACTCGACGATCAGCTCGATGTTGTGCGGGTTGCGGATGCCCAGCCCGGAGCCGATCGGGGCCCCGAGCGGCATCACGGCCGCGCAGCCGGCGTCCTGCAGCTTGCGGGCCATCACCGGGTCGTCGTTGGTGTAGGGCAGCACGATGAACCCGTCGGCGACCAGCCGCTCGGCCGCGTCCAGCAGCTCGATCGGGTCGGGGAGGAGGGTGACCTCGTCCGCGATCACCTCGAGCTTGACCCAGTCGGTCTCCAGGGCCTCCCGGGCCAGCTGAGCGGTGAGGACGGCGTCGGCGCTGGTGTAGCAGCCGGCGGTGTTGGGGAGGACGGCGATCCGGTGTCGGTCGAGGACGTCGAGCACCGAGCCGGGAGCACCGGGGCTGATCCGCCGCATTGCCACGGTGGTGAGCTCGGTGCCGGAGGCGAGCAGGGCCGCCTCCATCACCTCCAGGCTGGGGGCCCCTCCGGTGCCCATGATGAGGCGGGAGGTGAAGGTCCGGCCCGCGATCACGAGCGGGTCCTTCGCCAGGGCCAGGTCCTCAGCGGGGGTGGTCAGGGCGGTCATCTCAGCAGACCTTTCGTGGGTACGGCGCAAGGCTGGTCCGGGTGCGTGGTCCAGGTCGGTGGTTGCGGTGGGTGGTCACGGCGACGCGGGCGGCGGGTGGCACCTCAGCCACCCTGCACCGCGGTCGCACCTCAGCCACCCTGCACCGCGGTGACAATCTCCACCCGGGCGCCCTCGGACAGCTCGGTGCTGCCGTGCTGGCTGCGGGGGACGACGCTGCCGTTGAGGGCCACGGCGATGCCGCGCGGGGTGGGCGCGCCTGGAGCCACCCCCAGAACGTCGCTGAGGACCAGCGGGGCGGGTCGCTCCTGGCGCTCGCCGTTGACGAAGATGATCACCGGGCGACCGTCTCGGCGGGGGCGAAGCGCTCCAGGGTGAACGGGCGGGCGACCTCGTCCAGCTCACCGGTGGTGACGAAACGGGCGGTGACGTCGGCCGTGACCGGGGTCAGCAGGACGCCGTTGCGGTAGTGGCCGGTGGCCAGGGTGAGGCCGGCCGGCCCGGCCCCGCCGAGGAGGGGGGCGTTGTCCGGAGTGCCCGGACGCCAGCCCACCGAGGTCTCGCTCAAGGCGTACTCGGCCGTCATGGGGAGCACCTGACGGGCGTCGCGCAGCAGCTCGTAGACCCCGCCGGCGGTGACCCGGTGGTCGAAGCCGAGCTCCTCCACGGTCGCGCCGACCACGACCTCCCGGCCGCCCTCCCGGGGCACGAGATAGATCTCCGAGCCCCGGCTGAAGGCCCGGACAGTGAGACTTGGGCCGGGCAGCCGGCCCGGGTCGAGCCGCAGGATCTGACCCTTGACCGGGCGTACGGGGAGGGCGGGAACCCCGGTCAACTGCGCCGCCCAGGAACCGTTGGCCAGCACCACCTGGTCGGTCAGCACCGCCGTCCCGTCGGCCAGCTCCACACCGGTGACCCGGTAGGCCCGGCTGAGGACCCCGTGCACGAAGCCCGGGATCTCCCGGACCCCGGCGCGCCGCCCGGCCTCGACCAGAGCGGCCCAGAGCAGCCGGTTGTCACAGCTCCAGTCCTGCTCGACCAGCAGCCCGGAGCGGATCGAGGGCGCCAGTAGCGGCTCGTGCTGCTTGCACTCCCGACTGGTCAGCCGCTGGGTGCGGTGGCAGGTCCGGGCGAGGAAGTCGGCGAACACGCCGAGCTTGGCTCCGTCGTCGGCGTCCAGGGCCACCGAGAGCGTGGAGATCTGGCGGAGGCCCGCCGGCAGTCCGCTGGCGGCGCTCACCTCCTCGGCGAAGGCGGCGTAGAGGTCGAGCGAGGCCTGGTTCAGGCGCAGCAGCGGCTGTTCGGTGAACGTCGTCTCGGTGACCGGTGCGAGCATCCCGGCGGCGACATGCGATGCGGCCGCCCCGCGCTCGCCGGTGACCACGACGACGTCCAGACCGGCCTGCCGCAGACGCCAGGCGGTGGCGGAGCCGATCAGGCCGCCGCCGACCACGACCACGTCGGCTCCGGACACGGAAGGCTGGGCGGACGACATGGCGCCAGTCTAGGCAGCGTCACCCCGGGTCAGGACCGGTCGGTCATGGCCTCGTGGACCGCCGCGATGTCTTGGTGCCCGTGTCCCTGCTCCTCAGCGGCGACGAACGCGTCCCGAACCGCGTCCAGCACACCGGTCCGCACGTGGGCACGCTCGGCCGCTCCGATGATGAGACCCAGGTCCTTCAGGGCCCCGGAGAGCTCGAACGACGGCGGGTAGTCCCCAGCCATCATGGCCTGGCCCTTGAGCTGGGCGTAGGGGCTGTTGGTCAAGCCGCCGTCGATGGCGGCGAGGAACAGGGCCGGGTCCAGGCCCAGGCTCCGGGTGAGGGCGACCGACTGGGCGGTTGCGGTGGTGATCGAGAGCACCCAGGCGTTGCAGGCGAGCTTGAGGGTCGAGGCGTCGCCGAGCCGGTCGCCGGCCCACACCACCTTGCTGGAGATGGCGTCCAGGACGGGCTGCACCCGGTCGCGGACGTCCGGGTCGCCGCTGGCCAGGACGACCAGGGCGCCCTCGGCGGCGGGCTTCTTCGTCCCGAGGACGGGTGAGTCGAGGGTGGCGATGTCGTGCCGGGCGGCGAGGTCGGACAGCCAGGTCGCACCGATCGGGCCGACCGTTGCGGTCTGCAGCCAGACGGTCCCGGGTGAGAACGCCCCGGCGGCCTGGGTCAGCACCTCCTCGGTGGAGGCCAGGTCGAAGAGCATGGTGAGCACGACCTCGGCCCCCCGTACGGCCTCGACCGGGCTCGCGGCGACCGTGGCGCCCTCCTCGGCCAGCGGGGCAGCCTTGTCGGTCGTCCGGTTCCAGACCCGGACGCCGTGCCCCGTCCGGAGCAGGCTCTGGGCCATCCCGTAACCCATGGCCCCGGTTCCCAGTACTGCTACCTCCATGTCCTGCTCCCTCCGTGCGACTGCTCGCTCGTCTCGTGTCCGCCGGGGCGCCGACCCTGTGGTGCCCGTCCCGGCCGGTAGCCCGTTCGCGTCCGACCCTAGGCGCAGGGTCCGACAGATCAGGCGGAGGAATGATTGAACGGTCAATTACGCTGATCGGGTACCACCACGACAGGAGTACGACATGGAACTCGGCCTGACCACCTTCGCTGAAGTGTCCGACCCCAGCGTGAGCCCCGGCGAGCGGCTCCGCGAGGTCGTCGAGGAGGCCAAGCTGGCTGACCAGCTCGGCTTGGACGTCTACGGCGTGGGCGAGCACCATCGCGCCGACATGGCGGCCTCGGCCCCCGAGATCGTGCTGGCGTCCATCGCCGGCGCAACCAGCCGGATCAAGCTCAGCTCCGCCGTCACCGTCCTGAGCTCGGCCGACCCCGTCCGGACCTTCCAGAACTTCGTCACCCTCGACCTGCTGTCGAACGGCCGGGCCGAGCTGATGGCGGGCCGGGGCTCCTTCACCGAGTCGTTCCCCCTGTTCGGCAACTCCCTGGGTGACTACGACGCCCTGTTCGCCGAGAAGCTGGACCTGTTGCTGGCCCTGAACGCCGAGGGTCCGGTTACCTGGTCGGGGCAGTTCCGGCCGCCGCTGGAGAACGCCGTGGTCTACCCCCGGCCGGAGGGGCGCCCGCTGCCGATCTGGGTCGCCGTGGGCGGGACGCCCAACTCGGTGATCCGGGCGGGGACCCGGGGGCTGCCGATGGCCCTGGCCATCATCGGTGGCCAGTGGGGCGCCTTCGCGCCGCTGGCCGATCTCTACCGCCGGGCGCTGGAGTACGGCGAGCACGACCAGACCACGCCACTCGCGGTGCACAGCCACGGCTACGTCGCCACCGACGAGGCCACGGCCCGGCGTGACTTCCTGCCCGGCTACCGGGCGACGTTCGCCAAGATCGGCCGCGAGCGGGGCTGGGGGCCGATGTCGGACGCGGCCGTCGAGGCCCTGATCGCGCCCGAGGGGGCGCTGTTCTTCGGCCACCCCGAGCGGGTGGCAGACAAGATTGTGGCCCTCCACGAGGGGCTCGGCACCAACCGGTTCGAGATGCACGTCTCGCACGTCGACCACGCCGCGACGATGCGCTCGATCGAGCTGTTCGGCACCGAGGTGGCGCCGCTGGTCCGGGAGCGGGTCGGCGCGCTCACCGCGGCCTGAGGGGAAGCGAAAACCGGCCGCGGGTGGTGCTCCGTGGTGACTCGTCACCGTGGAGGCCCACCCGGGCCGGCGTTCGTTAGAACGGGAGGTCACACCTCAGATGTCGTGAACCTTGTCCGCCTGGGGGCCCTTCGGACCCTGCGTGGTGTCGAACTCCACGCGCTGACCCTCGTCGAGGGACCGGAAGCCGGAGGACTCGATCGCGCTGTAGTGAACGAAAACGTCCGCGCCGCCGCCGTCAACCTCGATGAAGCCGAAGCCCTTCTCGGCGTTGAACCACTTGACAGTTCCCTGTGCCATGCTGCATCTCCTAGATATCTCGAGGTCGCACTTCACGACGCTCGACCGCTGCCGGGAGCTGACACGTCAGCGCCCACAAGAATCCGCATACGCAGCACTGACCACGACACAAGACCTACAACAGCGTCACTACTGTCCCACACTTGGGGCGTTCTGCGCTCGTCGGGTTCCAGCGGTTGAGCACCTCGGCGTGTCGCGTGGCCGTTTCGGCCCGCGCCGGGGACCCGGTGAGCACCCGGTGGGACACCGTCATTGCGTCATCAGGCGGGGACCGAAGAGGCGTCGGGCGACGCACACAAGCGTGAGTCTCGACCACCCCCACCCCGGCCCTCAGGATGGGCCCGCAGAACGGGACCCCAGAGAACGACGGACCACGCCGGCGCGGCCCTTCCCAGGCTCGGCCACGGTCGGTGCTGGTGGCCTATCGTGACGGGATGACTGCGCTGATGGGCCTCGACGTCCGCCTCCGGCTCGCCCGGCTGTACCTGTGCACCGACGCGCGCGAGGAGCAGGGCGACCTGGCCGACTTCCTCGCGGCGGTGTTCGCGGGCGGCGTCGACATCGTCCAGATCCGCCAGAAACAGATGGATCCAGACGCCGAGCTGGCCGCCCTGGAGGTCGCCCGGGCGGCGGCCCGCCCGCACCACGGCATCGTCTGCGTCAACGACTCGCCCGCGCTGGCCGAGACCTTCCAGTCCGACATGCTGCACCTGGGCCACGACGACGGCTCCGCGCGCCGGGCCCGCAAGCACCTGCACCCGTGGGGGATCATCGGGCGCTCCACCCACGAGCCCAGGCAGACCGACCACGCGATCGCGGACCGCGACGTGGACTACTTCGCCGTCGGGCCCGTCTTCGCCACCCCGACCAAGCCCGACTACGTGCCGGTCGGGCTGGGCCTGGTCCGCTACGCCGCGCAGGCGGCCCCGGTCAGCGTCCTGACCTCCAAGCCCTGGTTCGCGATCGGCGGGATCAACGAGGACAACCTGGACGAGGTCCTCGACGCCGGGGCCCGCCGGGTCTGCGTCGTCCGGGCCCTGACCCGGGCCGCCGACCCGCACGCTGCAGCCGGCCGGCTCCGTGACCGTCTGCAGGAGGCCTGGCAGCGCGACCCGGCCATGGAGGCGTACGCGTTCCAGGCCGCGGCGGGCGGCGGTTTGCCCCGGTGAGCTCGAACCGCCGGGGAGCGGCCGGACCGCGGCCCGGTCCCGGCGCCGGGACCGCCGTTCCTCGACAGCCCCGGTCACTGCTGGTCAGCGCGGCCGTTCTCACCCTCGTCGCGCTCCTGGTGGTCCTGGTCTCCTGCGGCCAGGGGAGCCTCCTGGGTGCCCCGCCGACCGGTGGTCAGACCACGGCCACCAGCCGGGCCACCGCCGCCACCCCGCGAGCCACGACGACCCGCGCCAGCCGGCCCGCGACGACGCGCCCGTCCCCCGTGCGCCCGTCGGCCACCGTCACGGGTCGTGACCCCGAGAGCGGACTCCCGCTCGTCGCCCTGGGCGCCCTCCCGGTGCAGGCCCAGGAGACCGCGGGTCTGATCGGGGACGGAGGCCCCTTTCCCTACAGCCGAGACGGGGTCGTGTTCGGCAACCGTGAGCGGCTCCTGCCCGCCCACCCCAGCGGCTGGTACCACGAGTACACCGTGCGGACGCCGGGGTCGGCCGACCGCGGAGCCCGGCGGCTGATCACCGGCGACGGCACCCGGCAGCTCTTCTACACGGGGGACCACTACGCCTCCTTCGTCCGGGTGGTCCGGTGAGCGCGGTGCGGGGTCTGCTCGACGGGTCCCAGACCCCCGGGATCTACCGGGTGCTCGAGGACGCCCCCGCCGTGGCCGCGGCCCTCATCGGAGCCGGCTGGTCCGCTCCGGTGGTCCCCGCGGTGGCCGGCACAACCGCGTTCTACTCCGGCCTCGCCCAGGCCGCGCGGTTCGGACCCACCTTCGGGCAGAATCTCGACGCCCTCTGGGACTCCCTCAACGACCTGACCGGGCCGACCGCGCTCGTCCTGACCGAGTGGACCCTCTACGCGCGGGCCCGGCCGGAGCGCTGGGCCGCCGTGCTCGGGGTGCTGCAGGAACGCTGCGAGGTCAAGCCCCCGTTCGCGGTCGTGCTCGTCGACTGAGCCGGCTCGACCGGGGCGGCGGGCTCAGAACTCCCGCCGTACGGCGGCCGCGGCCAGGGCGGTCAGCCCGGTCCGACCCTCCGGGGTCACGTCGGCGGAGTCGAGGGCGGTCATCGCCTCGGCCCAGCCCGCCTCGATGGTCGCCTCGGCCGCCGCCAGCGCCCCGGCGTCCACGATCACCTGCTGGAGGTCCGCGACGCCGGCGGCGTCGAGCGCCGGGTCGCCCAGCCGGGCGGCGATCAGGGCCTGGCCGGCGGGGCCGGCGTGGGCGTACGCGTGGGCCACGAGGACAGTGCGCTTGCCCTCCCGCAGGTCGTCACCGATGGGCTTGCCGGTGACCTCCGGGTCGCCGAACACCCCGAGGACGTCGTCGCGGAACTGGAAGGCACGACCCAGGGGTGAGCCGTACGCCCCCAGAGCGGCGTGCAGGGCGTCGTCGCCCCCGCCCAGGGCCGCGCCGAGCTGGGCCGGGCGTCGCACCGTGTAGCGGGCCGACTTGTACTCCACGACCCGGTTGGCCTGCTGCAGGGCGTGGTCGAGACCGGCGGCCGCTGCGTCGCCGTCGCCGGGCGGGGTGAGCGGCACGGCCTGGGCCACGATGTCGAGGAACTGGCCGCCGGTGACCTCGGTGCGCATGGCCTCCACGACCGGCAGCCCCCGGGCCAGGGACGGGGACGGCAGGCCCGCGCGCTGCAGCAGCTCGGCCGACCACATCAGCAGCAGGTCACCGAGCAGGATGGCGCCGGCCCGCCCGAAGGCGACCGGGTCCCCGACCCACCCGGCGGCGGCGTGCGCGGTCTCCAGCTGCCGGTGGGCCGAGGGCTGGCCCCGCCGGACGTCGGAACCGTCCATCACGTCGTCGTGAAACAGGGCGAAGGCGTGCAGCAGTTCGAAGGCGGCACCGGCGTCGATGGGTCGCGGGTCGTCGGGACGGCCCCCGGCGCCTACGAAGCC
>JBBQAB010000357.1:0-2275 GCA_038198385.1 Propionibacteriales bacterium | reverse complement strand
GTCGCGGCCTGCTGAGCAGGGGTGCCGCGCCTGTGGGGTGATCGTGGGTAGCCACGGTCGCCGGACCGTGCGGCTGGTCGAGGCGCCGTCCTTCGGCCGTCCGGCCTTGTATCGGTAGTGACCACTCGTTGCTGCGTGACCGTTGCCGTCAAACGCTGCAGTCAAGCCCACGAGCAAGCCGGTTCTCACTCAGAGCGGTCTGACCCTCCCTTCCCTTTGCCAGACACCGGTGAGCAGACGCTAGTGGGCCCCGTGGGACTCGAACCCACAACCCGCGGATTAAAAGTCCGCTGCTCTGCCAATTGAGCTAGAGGCCCGGGGCACGGGTACTGCCACCAGGACAAGCTGTGGAACGCTAGGACAACCTGGCCTTATGACCCGGGGCAATCATGGCATACCGCGGCGGAAAGCCTTGCCGAAGCGAGCTGCGTACGTACCGTCGCACGGGGGCCGGTCCCCTCGGCTCGTCGCGCGGCTTCGGCCCCCTGACCAAGGCGCAGGCTGCCCCCGAGCCGCCGAATGCGAGGCGTCGTCCTGCGCTGGGCAGCGGCCGTGAGTGGGTCACAGCCCTCGGATGCCTTGGATGAGGGAGAGCACCGCACCGACGGTGGCGATCAGGATCACCCAACGCATCGCCTTGGCCCCGTCGATGCGACTGGCCAGCAGGTTGCCGGCCAGCAGACCCACCGCGAGGGCCGCCGCGAGCACCAACCAGCCGACGAGGCTGAGAGAGGGCACGGCGCCCTTCAGGGCCAGGGAGGCGATCCCGAGGACCGCGAAATGAACCTGGGCGGTCGCGGCGAAACGCTGGTGCGACCACCGCGTGGCCAGTGCATAGATCACGAGTCCGGGACCGCCCACCGCGGCGGTCACGTTCATGAACCCCGAGGCCAGCCCACCCACCCCCGCCACCACAGGAGAGTTGGGCAGCTCGATGCGGCGGCCGATCACGGTGAAGGCCAACCCCATGATGACGACCAGGCTCACGACGACCGCCAGCACCGGGAGCGAGAGGTAATGCACGGCCACAGCCCCGGGGACGATCCCGACCAGGCCCGCCGGGGTGACCCAGAGCGCCCGCCGCCACTCGACGTCACGATGGACCTGGGACAGGTTGAGCAGGGCCGAGGCCGTCCCACAGACATTGGCCACCAGGATGCCCTGGAACGGACCCAGTGCCAGCACCAGGAACGGCGAGGCCACCAGGGAGAAGCCCATCCCCGTGGCCCGCATGGTCACTGCCCCGACCAGCACGGCAGCCGCGAGCGCGGCAAGTGCGAGGGCGCTGGTCGTCACGGACGCCAGGCCACGTAACGCACCTCTTGGAACTCCAGCAGGCCCTCTGCCCCGCCCTCCCGGCCCAGGCCGGACTGCTTCGTCCCGCCCATCGGGGTGAAGGCCACGGTTGGAACGCCGTCGTTGACTCCCACGATTCCGGCGTCGAGCCGCTCAGCAAAGGCGAAGGCTCGCCTCGGATCGGTGGTGAAGACGTAGGACGCCAGTCCCATCTCGGTGGCGTTCGCGAGCGTGATCGCCTCCTCGTCGCTGTCGAACGCCACGATGGCCGCGGCCGGTCCGAAGACCTCCTCCGTGGCCAGCCGGCTGTCGGGCGATACGTCGGTGAGCAGGGTGGGGGCGACCCAGGAGCCCTCGGTGGGCAGCTCCCGCTCCCGGGTCAGCCGCCGGGCGCCGGCCTCCAGGGCCCCCTCGACCAGACCGGTCACCGCCGCGACCCGGTCGGCGTCGATCACCGGCCCGACGTCGGGCACCGGAGTGGTGGTGCCGTCGCCGATGCTCATGGCGTCGAAGCGGGCAGCCAGCCGCGTCCCGAACTCCTCCACTAGCGAGCGATGCACGAGGAAGCGGTTCGCCCCCACACAGGACTGCCCGGTGTTGCGGAGCTTGGCGATCTCGGCCTGCGCCAGGGCAAGATCCAGGTCCGCATCCTCGAGCACGATGAACGGGGCGTTGCCGCCGAGCTCGAGCATGGGCCGGACGATGCGGCGCGCGGCCCGCGCCATGATGGCGGAACCGACCCCGGTGCTGCCCGTGAAGGACACCCCGCGGACGGCGTGGTGGTCGAGCAGGGCGCTGGTCACCGGCTCAGCCTCCCCGTGCACGAGGTTCAGCACACCGTCGGGAAGCCCTGCCTCGTGCAGGGTCTGAAGCCACCGGGTCACCGCCAACGGCGCCTTCTCCGAGACACGGGAGACCACCGTGCATCCGGCGGCCAGCGCGGGCGCGACCTTACGGGCCTGGATCGAGACGGGAAAGT
>JBBQAB010000356.1:0-5016 GCA_038198385.1 Propionibacteriales bacterium | reverse complement strand
TGGTCGACACCATCTCCCGCTCCGACACCTACCCCTACGTCGACGTCCGCGAGGACGACGTGTCGATGGGCCACGAGGCCACGGTCTCCAAGGTCAGCGACGACCAGCTCTTCTACCTGATGAGCCGGGGCATGGGCGAGGACGAGGCGATGGCCATGATCGTGCGCGGCTTCGTCGAGCCCATCGCCCGTGAGTTGCCGATGGAGTACGCCCTCGAGCTCAACCGCCTGATCGAGCTGCAGATGGAGGGTGCGGTCGGCTGACCCTGCCGCCCGCCCGCGTGGCTGTCCCGTCCGGGGCCGCTGCGCGGGCGGCAGCACCGTTCGTCGTCCCACCCCAGCAAGAAAGAGAAAACGTGTCTGTCGATACCCGTACGCCGGTCGAGAACGCCGCCGGGCTGCCCGGCGATGTGCCGAACGTCGCCGAGGCGGTGGAGACCACCATCGCGTCCCACCTGCACCCCGTGGCCTCCTACGACCTCGCCGACCACCCCCGGCCCAAGGGTCTGGAGGAGGTCTGGCGCTTCACCCCGCTCAAGCGGCTCCGCGGTCTGCTTGACGCCGAGGGCCTGACCAGCGGCGAGCTCGATCTCGACGTCCAGGCTCCGGCGGCGGTGACCACCTCCCGGATCAGCACCGACGAGGTCCGAGCCCTGCGCGGGCCCGCCCCGGTGGACAGGATCGCCGCGCTGGCCGTGGCCAACGCCCCGTACGCCACGCTCGTCGACATCCCGGCCGAGGCCGAGCTGGACGCTCCCGTGGTCATCACCGCGACCGGCCGTGGCCTGGAGACCCCGGTCTTCGGTCACCTGGTCATCCGGGTCGGTGCGTTTGCGCAGGCCACGGTGGTCCTGGAGCACCTCGGCTCGACCACGTACGCGAGCTCGGTCTCGCTGCTGGTCGGCGACGGGGCGACGGTCACCTTCGCCGGACTGCAGCTGTGGGCCGACGACGCTGTGCACGCAGGCCAGGTCGCCATCGAGGTCGGTCGGGACGCCCATGTGCGCTCGCTGTCGGCGACCCTCGGCGGGGACCTCGTACGCCTTGTCGAGACCGCGGAGTACGCCGGTCCGGGCGGCACCATCGAGCAGCTCGGGGTCTACTTCGCTGACGCGGGCCAGCACCTGGAGAACCGGCTCTTCGTCGACCACAACGCTCCGCACACCACCAGCAACGTGGACTACCGCGGCGCGCTGCAGGGTCAGGGCGCGCACTCGGTCTGGGTCGGCGACGTGCTGATCCGCAAGGTCGCCGAGGGCATCACCACCTATGAATCCAACCGCAACCTGGTCCTCACCGACGGCTGCCGCGCCGACTCGGTCCCCAACCTGGAGATCGAGACCGGCGAGATCGAGGGGGCTGGGCACGCCTCCACCACCGGCCGGTTCGACGACGAGCAGCTGTTCTACCTGCAGTCGCGTGGCATCCCCGAGGACGAGGCACGCCGCCTGGTCGTGCACGGCTTCTTCGCCGACATCATCCGCCGCATCGGGGTGCCCGACGTCGAGCAGCGGTTGCTCGCCGCCGTCGAGGCCGAGCTGGCCGTGACGGTCGGGCTGCCCGCCGCCGACACGGAGGCGACTGCATGAGCGAGACCTTCGTCCGCGCCTGCGCAGTCAGTGACGTCGCCCCCGAGTCCGCCCTCGCGGTGGAGGTCGGGGACGTCGAGCTGGCCATCGTGCAGAGCCAGGGCACGTTCTACGCCATCGCCGACGAGTGCTCGCACGCCGCGGTCCCGCTGTCGGAGGGCGACGTGGAGAACGCGGAGATCGAGTGCTACCTGCACGGGTCCCGCTTCGACCTCAGCAACGGCTGCCCGCTGAGCCTGCCCGCCACCGAGGCTGTCCCGGTGTACGCCTGCCGGGTCTTCGGCGAGGACGTGCTGGTCGACGTCTCCGCCCCTCTCGTCATCTCTACTTCGAACGCACAGGAGTCCTGAAAACCCATGTCCACTCTCGAAATCCGCGACCTGCATGTCTCCGTCAGCACCGAGTCCGGTCCCAAGGAGATCCTCAAGGGGGTCAACCTGACCATCCGCAGTGGTGAGGTGCACGCGATTATGGGTCCGAACGGCTCCGGCAAGTCGACGCTGGCCTACTCCATCGCCGGTCACCCCAAGTACACGATCACCTCCGGCTCGGTGACCATGGACGGCCAGGACATCCTGTCGCTGTCGGTGGACGAGCGCGCCCGGGCCGGTCTGTTCCTGGCCATGCAATACCCGGTCGAGGTCCCCGGCGTGTCGGTGGCGAACTTCCTCCGCACCGCCAAGACCGCCGTCGACGGCGAGGCCCCCAAGCTGCGGACCTGGGTCAAAGAGGTCAACGCGGCCATGGAGCGGGTGCAGATGGACCCCGAGTTTGCCAACCGCAGCGTCAACGAGGGCTTCTCGGGCGGGGAGAAGAAGCGCCACGAGATCGTGCAGCTCGAGCTCCTGAACCCGCACTTCGCGATCCTCGACGAGACCGACTCGGGTCTCGACATCGACGCGCTCCGGATCGTCTCCGAGGGCGTCAACCGCTTCTCGGCCCAGGGTGACCGCGGTGTCCTGCTCATCACGCACTACACGCGCATCCTGCGCTACATCAAGCCGGACTACGTCCACGTGTTCGTGGCCGGCCGGGTCGCCGAGCAGGGCGGCCAGGAGCTCGCCGAGCGCCTCGAGGCCGAGGGCTACGACCGCTACGTGCGGGCGGCCGCCGGCGCGGCAGCGGAGT
This sequence comes from Propionibacteriales bacterium, assembly GCA_038198385.1. GTDB lineage: Bacteria > Actinomycetota > Actinomycetes > Propionibacteriales > Propionibacteriaceae > Microlunatus. Next base: position 2,300 of record JBBQAB010000356.1, on the reverse strand, counting down.
AAGGACCGACCATGTCTTCCGACACCCGGGTCGACGCGACGGAGGCTGCGGCCTCCGCCGCCGAGTACCCCGCGACCATCGCCGTCTCCGAGGTCACCGACCTCGGCGCCGTCGAGGACACCATCCCCTTCGACGTGGAGCACATCCGTGCCGACTTCCCGATCCTGGAGCGACGGGCGGGGGAGTGGCCGCTGGTCTACCTGGACAGCGCCAACACCTCACAGAAGCCGCGCGTGGTCGTCGAGGCGATGGAGGACCACTACCTCTCCCACAACGCCAACGTCGCGCGAGCCATGCACCTGCTCGGTGCCGAGGCGACCGAGGCCTTCGAAGGGGCCCGGGCGGGTCTGGCCACCTTCATCGGAGCCACCCGCACCGAGGAGATCATCTTCACCAAGAACGCCTCCGAGGCGCTCAACCTGTGTGCGCACACCCTCGGCGCCACCCTGCGGGCGGGCGACGAGATCGTCATCTCGGTGATGGAGCACCACTCCAACCTCGTCCCGTGGCAGATGCTGGCCGCGCGGACCGGCGCGACGCTGCGTTGGTTCGACGTGACCGAGGAGGGTCGGCTGGACCTGGACGCCGCCACCGCGGCCAACCTGATCAACGAGCGGACCAAGGTCGTCTCGGTCGCCTACGTCTCCAACGTCCTCGGCACCGTCAACCCGGTCCGCCGGATCGCTGCGATGGCTCACGCGGTCGGGGCCACGGTGGTGCTGGACGCCTCCCAGGCCGTCCCGCAGATGCCGGTCGACGTCACCGACCTGGGTGCGGACCTGGTGGCGTTCACCAGTCACAAGATGGTCGGGCCCACCGGGATCGGCGTCCTCTGGGGTCGTTACGACCTGCTCGCCTCGCTGCCCCCGTTCCTGGGGGGTGGGGAGATGATCGAGGTCGTCAAGATGAGCGGCTCGACCTACGCCCCGCCGCCGCACCGGTTCGAGGCCGGCACGCCGCCGATCGCCCAGGCCGTCGGCCTCGGTGCGGCCGCGGCCTACCTGAGCGAGATCGGGATGGACCAGGTCGCGGCCCACGAGGCCGAGATCACCGCGTACGCGCTGAAGGGTCTGGCCACCCTGCCCGGGATGCGCATCATCGGCCCGGCCACTCCTCTCGACCGGGGCGGGGCCATCTCGTTCACCCTGGCCGGGGCCGACGGCGAGCAGGTGCACCCGCACGACATCAGCCAGCTGCTGGACTCGCGGGGGATCGCCGTCCGCGGTGGACACCACTGCGCCCGGCCGCTCCACGAGCGCTTCGGGGTGCAGTCCTCGACCCGGGCCTCGTTCTACCTCTACACCACCCGCGCCGAGATCGACGCCCTCGTCGACGGTCTCGACTACACGCTGACGTTCTTCGGAGGTCGCCGATGAAGGTCGAGGACATGTACCAGGAGATCATCCTGGACCACTACCGGGCCAAGCACCACAGCGGACTGCGGGACCCGTACGAGTCCGAGGTGCACCACGTCAACCCGAGCTGTGGCGACGAGGTGACCCTGCGGGTGCACCTGGCCGGCGGCACCGTCGAGGACGTCTCGTACGAGGGGGTGGGGTGCTCCATCTCGCAGGCCTCGACCTCGGTGATGTCGGACCTGGTGATCGGTCGGCCCTTCGAGGACGGTCTGGCCCTGCACGAGGAGTTCCTGGCCCTGATGCAGAGCCGGGGCACCCTCGAGCCTGACGAGGACCGGCTCGAGGACGGCATCGCCTTCGCGGGCGTGGCCAAGTTTCCCGCCCGTGTGAAGTGCGCGCTGCTCGGCTGGTCGGCGTTCAAGGACGCCGTGATCCAGGCCAAGGGCGCGCAGCAGGACCCGAGCTCAGCAACCGTGAGGAACACCGATGACTGACACCCAGACCACGACCGACCAGACCCACGCGGGTCACGACCACGCCGGTCACGATCATGCGGCTACGGCGACGCGGCCCTCGGACCTGGTCCGCGACGACCTGCCGTCGGTCGGGGAGCCCGCGACCGTCGTCCCGTCGGCGGCGGCCACCGTCGAGGACCTGTACGAGGCGCTCAAGGACGTCGTCGACCCCGAGCTCGGGATCAACGTCGTCGACCTCGGCCTGATCTACGGCCTGCACGTAGAGCCGGGCAACACCTTGACCATCGACATGACCCTGACCTCGGCGGCGTGCCCGCTGACCGACGTCATCGAAGACCAGACCCGCGCGGCACTCACCGGCGGCCCGGGGCCCGGGCTGGTCAGCGACTTCCGCATCAACTGGGTCTGGATGCCCCCATGGGGGCCGGACAAGATCACCGACGACGGTCGCGAACAGTTGAGAGCA
>JBBQAB010000355.1:0-3712 GCA_038198385.1 Propionibacteriales bacterium | reverse complement strand
CGGGAGTTCCATGTCCCTACCGTCCCTCCGTCTTCTGTGCGTTCCCTGTGCCCGCGTGATGATCAGGATGTGGGTTCGGGAACGACGGACCCCCCGGGCGTCAGGGACATGGCCACCGCGCTGATCTGGCCGGGTCCGACCCGGCAGCACCCGCCGACGAGCCGGGCGCCGGCGGCCACCCAGGCCTCCACCTGCCCGGGTGCGAAGTGGGCCGAGCCCCGCCAGCGGCGCGCCACCGCGTCCCAGTCCTCGCCGCTGTTGGGGTAGGCCACGACCGGCTTGCCGGTTGCCGCGGCGGCGGTGATCAGGGACTGCACCTCATCGGGGTGGGTGCAGTTCACACCGACGGCCAGCACCTGCGGCACCTCGGCCGCCATCGCGTACGCCTCGGCCACCGGCTCCCCCGCCCGGGTCCGGCCCTCCGCGCAGGTCAGCGAGAGCCAGCAGGGCACGTCGAGCCGGGCCACCTCGCCGAGCAGGGCCTCCACCTCGGCGAGGCAGGGGATGGTCTCCAGGGCCAGCACGTCCGCACCCGCCCCGGCCAGGACCTCGAGCCGGGGACGGTGCCAGGCCGCGAGGGCGGCGACCGACAGGCCGTAGTCCCCGCGGTACTCCGAGCCGTCGGCGAGCGCAGCACCGTACGGGCCGACCGAGGCCGCGACCCACCGCTGCCCGCCGCCGGCCTCCTCCCGGGCCTGGTCGGCCAGCTGGACGCTGCGCACCATCAGGGCCGCGGGGTCGTGGCCCTGGGCGGCGAGCCCGGCGAAGGACGCCTGGTAGGAGGCGGTCGTGGCGATCTGCGCGCCAGCCGCGAAGTAGGCCGCGTGCGCCGCGACCACCGCTGCGGGCGCCTCCGCGAGCAGCCGGGCCGACCAGAGCGAGGAGCTGAGGTCGTGTCCCCGCGTCTCGAGCTCGGTGGCCAGGCCGCCGTCCAGGACCACCGGCCCCTGCCGCAACGCCTCGGCCAGCGGTGTCCGGGTCATCGCGCCACCCTAGGCCCGGTCCACAGAGGTGGGAACCGGTCCGGGTCTCTTGTCGGGGTGCGGCATGCTGGCAGCACCGACCTCACCTTCAGGGAGCACGCCACCATGAACCCCTACGTCCGTCCCCGTGACGCGATGCCGATGAGCCGCCGTTCGATGCTGGTCAACGCCGGTCTGGTCGGCCTCACCCTCGCCGGTCTGAGCGCCTGCGGGACCGCGAGCGGCGGCGGTGCCGGTGCGGACGCCCCCTCCCCCAGCGCCGCCGCGACCGGGGTCACGGCCAAGACGACGGAGATCCCCGTCGGCGGCGGTAAGATCTTCGCCGACGCCCAGGTCGTGGTCACCCAGCCGACCCAGGGCAGCTTCAAGGCCTTCTCCTCGATCTGCACCCACGCCCGCTGCCCGGTGGCTGAGGTCACCACCACGATCAACTGCGCCTGCCACGGCAGCAAGTTCGCCATCGCGGACGGCTCGGTTGTCAACGGCCCGGCGACCACCCCGCTGCCCGCGAAGACGGCCACGGTCGAGGGCACCTCGGTGGTCGTCTCCGCCTGAGCCCGTACGACCCGGCGGGGTCCCTCAGCCGGTGACCGGCTCCGGCGCGGCTCGCGGGCCGGGGCCGGAGGACACGGTGACCAGGACCGCGCACGCCAGGGCCAGCGCCGCGACCATCGTGAGCAGGGCGGCGTAGGAGACCGCGTACGCCAGGGTCGCCAGCAGCACGGGCAGCACGAAGCCGACGTAGGTCAGCGCGTAGTAGATGCCGGTCAGGCCGGCCAGGCTGTGCGGGTCGGCCATCGCCTGCACCTCCACCAGACCCGAGACGATGCAGATCCCGTAGCCCAGCCCGAAGCCGGCGGCGCAGACCAGGGCCAACGCCGGCGAGCGGAGATGGGCGTCCACGGCCAGGACCCCGGCCGCGACGACGACCAGGCTGAGGCCGACCGGGCCGGGCCGACCCCCCGTACGCCGGACGAGCGCCGGCACGAACGGCTGGACCGCCGCGCCGACGGTGAGGGTGACCACGGCCGCGAGCGCGGCGAAGGCGACCCGGTAGGACCCGACCTGGGGGGCGACCAGAGCAGGTCCGACCACGAACGCCATGGCCGGGGCGGCGAACACCCAGGGCGCCATCGGCACCACGACCCGGCGGAAGCGCCGACGGTGGGCCGCCGGGATGCGTAGGTCCGCGAGCAGGCGGCGGGACGGACCCGCGGAGGTCGCCGTCCGGGTCTCGGGGGCCCGTCGCAGGGGTACGGCGGCGGCGAGTGAGAGGGCGATCTGGACCGCGTACGGCAGCAAGGTCGGTGCGGGACCCCACTGGGCCAGCGCACCGGACACCCCGGCGCCGATCCCGAAGCCGAGGGTCAGGGTCAGCGAGGCCCGGCGGGCCCGGGTGGCGGGGACGGCGTCGTCCTGGGAGAGCTCCTTGATCCAGCTGGTGCCGACGACCATGGCCACCGCCACGCTCAGACCGCTCACGAAGCGACCGGCGCACATCAGGAACGCCGAGGCGCCGCCGAGGCCGAGGACCACGCTGCCCGCAATGCCCAGGGCCAGGGCCACCCCGACCAGCCGCTTGCGCCCGTGCTCGTCCGACAGCGGTCCGGCGACCAGGAAGCCCGGGGCGAGCCCAAGGATGTAGAAGGCGAAGAACAGGTTGACCTCGACCGCGGAGTAGCCGTCGACCGCCCGGTACATCAGCAGCAACGGGGAGAAGTGGTTGCCACCCCAGGCCGCCACCAGCACGGCCGGCGCCACGCCGCGCCACTGCCCGGGATGCCGCGCGAGAGAGGAGACCACCCCGCGACCCTAAGCGAGCCGGCCAGCTCGGCCCGCCGCGTGCTGGCCGACGGGACGACCCGTACGCGACCCCGCCTTTCTGTGATCTGGCTCATGCGGCGTGACGACCGCCCACCCGTCGAAGTCCTGCCCTCGACAGGTTTCATCCCGGAACCTTCTCGGCCGGACGGGTGCGGGTTCGGCGCGTCCCCGCCGCCCCGCCCGCACGGAGGACAGGATCACGCGGTAAACCTGTGACCAACCACCCCGGACCCGACGGAGCCCTCATGCCCCAGCCCCCTCTCACCGCCAAGCTCGGAGCCGAGTGCCTCGGCACCTTCGGCCTGGTCCTCGGCGGATGCGGCAGCGCCGTGCTCGCTGCCACGTTCCTGTCCGAGGACTCCGTCCAGCTCGGCTCCGCCGACAGCCCGACCCAGCACGGCTCCGCCGGGGAGGGGAAGGCATGAGTGACCAGGCTGTCTCCGACCAGGCCGTCGCCCGGGCGCTCGGGGCGTACGCCGGGATGGTGCACCGGGTGCTGGCCGACCCCAGCCGCTGGCTGGGTCTGGACAGTGAGCCCGGGCCGGACGCGAAGTTCCCCGCCAAGGCCCTGGACGCCGTACGGGACCGCGTGGTGGGCGAGACCACCCCGGGATCACCCGGGTGGCCGGCGCTGCCCGTGGCGGACCGGGACCGCTGGTGGGTACGCCGGATCGGGGCGACGGCCGGGGTGACCGCGGCCGCCCCGCGCTTCGCCGGGGCCCTGGCCGACCGGCTGCCGCTCGTGGACGCCCTCGGCGCGGCCGCCGCGGGACTCGCCGTCTGTGCCGCCGCCCGGGAGCGTGGCGTGACCGAGGCCGCCGACTGGGTGCCCCTGCTGGCCCAGGTCCTGCTGGACCGCGAGCTGCCGACGGCCGCCCCGGTCCCCGGCGCGGCCGCGTCGGAGG
>JBBQAB010000354.1:0-3180 GCA_038198385.1 Propionibacteriales bacterium | reverse complement strand
AGGGCACCCGCGTCGACGGCACCGGATGCCTGGCCACCCGGGCCTGGTCAACACCCATCACCACCTCTACCAGTGGCTGACCCGGGGCTTCGTCGTCGACGGGTCCCTCTTCTCCTGGCTGACCACGCTCCACCCGGTGTGGGGCCATCTCGACGCCGACCTGACCAGGACCGGTGCCACCGGGGCGCTGGCCTGGCTGGCCACCACCGGCTGCACGACGACCACCGACCACCACACGTCCATCCCCGGGGCGGCGGTGACCTGCTCGCCGCGGAGATCGACGCGGCCCGTACGGGGGTCTGCGCTTCCACCCCGGCTGGAGCTGCTGCTGGTGAACGGCCGGACCGTTCACCGCCGCTCCCGAACCGGTCCTGACCCTTCTGAACCCGCCGCAACCAAGGAGCAGCCAGGTGCCACCCCCGGACTGTCGGAGGCCTGGCCCCCATACCACCGTGCGGACGAGATCCGTGGCACACTCGGCCGCAGATGAGCCATCCGGGCTCGGACCAGTCGGCGTCGCCGACGAGAAGAGCGGCCCAGGTGGGCCCGACAAGGGGATTCTTTCGATGGTGAACGTCGACCAACCTGCGGCTGCGGCGCAGCAGTCCAACCCGACCAAGGGCCGCTGGCTCCTGGTCGCCGCCGCCCTCCTGCTGCAGTTCTCCATCGGCGCCGTCTACGCCTGGAGCGTGTTCAGCAAGGCCCTGCAGGCCGCCCCGGCCTTCAAGCTCAGCAAGGTCGAGGCCTCGCTGCCCTTCGAGGTCGCCATCGGCATGATCTTCCTGGGCACCTTCGTCGGCGGCCGGATCCCGGACCGCCGCGGTCCCCGGGTGGTCGCCCTGGTCGGCGGCGTGCTGTACGCCGTGGGCGTCATCTTGGCCTCCTTCTCCCACGACCACGCGCACCTGTGGCTGCTGATCCTGGGCTACGGCGTCCTCGGCGGCTTCGGGCTGGGGCTGGCCTACATCGTCCCGATCGCCATGTTGCAGAAGTGGTTCCCCGACCGACGTGGTCTGATCACCGGTCTGGCTGTCGGCGGCTTCGGCTTCGGCGCGGTCGTCACCTCCCCGGTGGCGCAGAGCCTGATCAACGCCAACCCCGGCGTCCCCACCCGCGCCTTCCTGCCCCTGGGTGTCGGCTACCTCGTGCTGGCCCTGATCGGGGCGTCGTTCTTCAAGAACCCGCCCCAGGGCTACGCCGTTCCCGGTCACACCGCGGTCGCCGCCCACCAGCCGGGCGACGTGGACGCGAGCGTCAACTACACCCAGGGCGAGGCCCTGCGCACCAAGCAGTGGTACCTGTTGACCGCGATCCTCACCCTGAACGTGATCGCCGGCATCTCCCTGATCTCCCAGGCCGCGGCCAGTGCCACCGACATCGCCGGCTACAGCAAGGTCGGCGCCGCGTCGCTGGTCGGCGTCATGGGGCTGTTCAACGGCGCGGGGCGGATCCTGTGGGCCGCCGTCTCGGACCGGGTGGGCAAGATGCGCACCTTCATCGCCCTGCTCGGGCTGTCGGGCCTCTCCCTCGTCCTGCTGCCGCACGCGGGCAACGCGGTGGCGTTCTTCGTCCTGACCGCGGTCATCTACCTCTGCTACGGCGGCGCCTTCGGCACCATGCCCTCCACCGCGGGTGGCTTCTTCGGGATCAAGAACGCGGGAGCGATCTACGGTCTGATGCTGATCGGCTGGAGCCTGGGTGGGGTGGTGGGCCCCGTCATCGCTGCGGCCCTGATCGGCAGCACCAAGAGCTACGGCACGGCGTACACGGTGATCGGGGTCATCACCCTGGTGGCCATTGCGCTGCCGCTGATCACCAAGCCGCCGGCCGCCCGGCGGAACGCGCAGCCCGTCGCCTGAGCGCCCTGGGCCGGCCGGGTCACGACCCGGCCGGACCACCGGCGGATCGGTCAGTCGTTCTTGGTCGTCCGCCAGGCCCGCTCGAACGGCAGCCGCCACGCGTGCGGGGCCACGAGCTGGTGGATGGCGTTCGGACCCCACGAGCCCGCGGCGTACGGCTTCACCTGAGGCGGGTTCTGCAGCAGGGGCTCGGACCGCTCCCAGAGGCTCTCGATGCCCTCGGCGGTGGTGAACAGGGTGTGGTCGTCGCGCATCGCGTCCATGATCAGCCGCTCGTACGCCTCGAGCACGTCCCCGGCCCGGTCGGTCTCCTGGGTCGAGAACTGCATGCTCAGCTTGTCCAGCTTCATCCCCGGGCCGGGCCGCTTGCCGTAGAACGACAGGGACACCTTCGACTCGTCGGCCAGGTCGAAGGTGAGGTGGTCCGGACCGGAGGAGCCCACGCCCGAACCGGCCGGAAACATGCTCTTGGGAGCCTCCTTGAACGCGATCGAGATGATGCGCTGACCCTCGCCCATCTTCTTGCCGGTCCGGCAGTAGAACGGCACCCCGGCCCACCGCCAGTTGTCGATGCCGACCTTGAGGGCGATGAAGGTCTCGGTGTCGGAGTCCCGCGCCACGCCCTCCTCGTGGCGGTAGCCGCTGTACTGGCCGCGGACCACGTTGGCCGGGTCGAGCGGCAGCATCGAGCGGAAGACCTTGTTCTTCTCCTCGCTGATGGCCCGCGGCTCCAGCGCCGTCGGCGGCTCCATGGCCACGAACGCCAGCACCTGGAACAGGTGGGTGACGACCATGTCCTTGTACGCCCCGGTCGCCTCGTAGAAGCCGGCCCGGCGGTCCAGGCCGAGGGTCTCGGGAATGTCGATCTGGATGTGGTCGATGAAGTTGCGGTTCCAGATCGGCTCGAACAACCCGTTGGCGAACCGGAAGGCCAGGATGTTCTGCGCCGCCTCCTTGCCGAGGAAGTGGTCGATCCGGAAGATCTGCCGCTCGCGGAAGGTCTCGTGGACCTGGTCGTTGAGCGTGATCGCGCTCTGCAGGTCGGTGCCGAAGGGCTTCTCCATCACCACCCGGGACCGCTCGACCAGGTTGGCCTCGCGCAGCGTCTGGATCACCGCGGGCGCGGCGGCGGGCGGCACGCTCATGTAGTGCAGCCGCCCGACCGGACCGCCCAGCTTGTCCTCGGCCGCCTGCACCGCGGCGGCCAGACCCTCCGGGCCGGCCCCCGTGGGCACGTAGGTCAGCCGCTGAGCAAACTGGTCCCACTGCTCCGGGGTCAGCGGGTGGTGGGTGAACTCGCGTACGGCCTGCTTGGCCAGCT
>JBBQAB010000353.1:0-5986 GCA_038198385.1 Propionibacteriales bacterium | reverse complement strand
GCGGGTGCAAAACGCGTGCTTACCACCCAAAACCACCCCCACACCCCCACCCCCCGACCCCGGGGGCCGGGCCGCCGCCATCGACCGGTCTCAGCCCTTGCGGCTCGCGCGCAGCTTGGGGGTCTCCATCACGTCGCCCACGATGGCGTTGGAGCGCCGCGGGCCGGCGTAGCGCGAGCCCAGGTTGATCAGGGTCTGCACCCGGTTGCGGCCGCCGAGCAGGAAGACGATGTGCAGCGCGATCCAGCCCAGCCAGGCCGGAACGCCCTTCATCTTGAGCCCGATCGGCATCTGCAGGACGGCATCCCCGCGGCCGATCGTGGCCATCGTGCCCTTGTCGAAGTAGCTGAAGTCCTCGGTCTCCACGCCGCGGTGGAGGCGGGCGATCTGCTTGGCCGCGAACTTCCCCATCTGGATGGCGGGCTGCGCCAGCTGCGGCAGCGGCTTCTCCACGGTCAGGCTCGCGTCGCCGATGGCGAAGATGCGCTCCTGGCCGATGATGCGGAGGTCCTGGTTGACCTCGATGCGACCGGCGCGGCCGATCGGAATACCCCAGTCACGCAGCATCGGGTTGCCCGACACCCCGGCCGCCCAGATGACCAGGTCGACGGGCATGGCCGTGCCGTCCTTGAAGTCCACGTGGTCGGCGTGAACCTCCGAGATGGCCGTTTTGAGCCGGACGTCCACCCCGCGCTTGATCAGCTCCTTGAGAGCGTACTGCCGCAGGGAGTCGTCGAACGGCGCGAGGAGGAACTCCCCCATCTCGACCAGAACCACGTTGACCAGAGCCGGGTTGAGCTCGGGGTAGGTGTTCGGCAGAACCTCGGTCTTGAGCTCGGCCAGCTGGCCGGCCATCTCGACCCCCGTGGCGCCACCGCCGACCACGACGACCGTGAAACCGCCAGTGTTGGGGTCCGACGTCCCGGCGATGATCTCCAGACCACCGAAGATCGTGTCTCGGACCCGGAGCGCCTCGGCCCGGGTGTACATCGACATGGTGAACTCGGCCGCTCCGGGGATACCGAAGTGGTTGGTGGTGATGCCGTTGCCGATCACCAGGTAGTCGTAGTTGACCCGCACCCCGTCGTCGCACAGCACCTCACGGGCGTCGTGGTCGATCCCGGTCACCGATGCGCGGCGGAACCGTACGCCGTCGTGCTTGGCCGCGAAGTAGCGCAGCGAGTAGGTCACGTCACCGGCGTTCAGGCCGCCGGTCGCCACCTGGTACAGCAGGGGCTGGAACGTGTTGTAGGGGTGCCGGTCGATAAGGGTGACCCGGAACCCCTCCTTGGCCAACTCGCTGGTTACCGATACGCCGGCAAAACCCGCACCGACCACAACCACATGAGGCATCTCAGTCACAGGATCCATTCAACCAGTGTGCGTGACGTCTGCGACAGCCCCGTCCACCACGGCCGGGTCGAAGTTGACATAACCACGGACAAACCGGGCGATCTCACGCAGGACAGCCGCGCGGACCTCGGGGGCCGACAGGACCAGGTCGTGCATCCCCTGCTCCACCCGCACCACCGTCACGTGGCGTCCCAGCCGTACGGCGCGGGCGGCGATCTGCTCCACGTCGAGCACTGTGTCGGCTCGGGCCAGCCCCTCGTGCCACTTCCGGGAGAAGTCGGTCTGGCTCGAGGCCAGCACCAGCACCGGGACCTCGATCCCCAAACCCGCCGCGACCCGCTGGTGGCCGATCAGGACCGCCCGGAGCCAGCCGGACCGGATCGGCGGCGATGGCGTGCTCTTGAGCTCGAGGTCGTAGTCCCACTCCCCGCCCAGTGAGGTGTGCAGGGTCCGGGCGTAGAAGCCGACGTCGGGCGGCAGCCGCAGCACCGAGGTCGGGTTGCGGCTGCCGAGCGCGTCGATCACCGGTGACCCCAGCGTCTTCACCACCGCCGACCCCTGCAGGTCCAGCCACGGTGAGTTGAGGACCAAGGCGCTGATCCGGTCCCCGTGGCGGGCCGCCCACAGGGACGCGATCAGCCCGCCCGTGGAGTGCCCCATCAGCACGAGCTCGTCGTGTTCCTCCGCGATCAGGTCGGCGGCCTGGTCCAGCTCGAGGCCGTAGTCGTCGAGGTCGGTCACGAAGCCGGGGAGGTGGCCGCGGCGGAGACTGCGGCCGTATCGCCGCAGGTCGAGGGCGTAGAAGTCGGACCCCAGATCGGCCCAGGCCTGGGCGAGATGGGTCTGGAAGAAGTAGTCGTTCCAGCCGTGCAGGTAGAGTACCGCCCGCCGGGTCACCCCCGTGGGACGGCGCCGGACCAGGGTGGCGACCATCTCCACCGACTCCGGCTCCCCGGCGGCCGGCTGCACGCCGGGCAGGGGCAGGTCACGGCTCTCGTACCCGTCGAGGAGGTCCGGGTGCCAGGCGGGCGACGTCCCCCGCGCGTCGTAGGAGGCGCTCACTTCACGAGACGGAGGTTCACCGGGTAGCGGTAGAGCTCGTGCCGGTTGGCCGCCAGAGCGGCCCGCACGCAGAGCACCACCGACACCAGGATGACCAGCGGCCACAGGACGATCCCGATCACCGCCGCGGTCAACGCCGCCGCGATCAGGTAGGCCCCGGTGTAGAGGATCGAGAAGTTGAGCTCCTCGATCACGACCTCTTTCAGCCAGTCGCTGCGGTCCCGGAAGGCCAAGGAGATGACCAGCGGACCGATGAACCCGAAGAAGGGGATGCTGAGATGCCCGAGCAGCGCCCACAACTTCTCGTCGCTGCTCGACAATGGCGGTGGCTGGTACCCCGCCGGCGGGGGAGAAAGGGGCTCGGTCATGCGGTCCAGGCTAATCGCCTGGACGGGCCCGACCCGGCGCTACCCCGACTTGCGAAGGTCTTCGTACTCTTCGTGGTCGGGGTCCGCGGCGTCGTCGCCACCGAGTTCCTCCGCCAGATCGGCGTACGCCGGAGGAACCTCCTGCCCTCCCGACCCAGTCTGAAGCTCGCGCTCCAACGAAGAAAAGTCGGTCCCGAAGGACCGATACTTCAGTTCGCGGGCAACCTTGGTCTGCTTTGCTTTCGCACGGCCGCGTCCCATGATGGGTCAGCCCCCTCGCATTTGGTCTGCAGCGGCTCAGCCGCGGCTCAGAATGGTTGATGTCGTGAGGGAAATGCTACCCAATGGTCACGTGGTCGCAAACCCGAGACGCCATCATGGGGCCGCGTGTTCCCCGACCAGGCGTACCGAGCCCGCCTCCGAGCCCCCGTCAGCCCCCCGTGCGGCGCTCACCGAACCGCACACCCAGGCTCGCAGCCCCCGCGCGGCGAGGAGGGCCACCGCCGCGTCCGCCGCCTCTGCCGGCAGCACCGCGACCATCCCGACCCCCAGGTTGAGCGTCGCCTCGAGGTCGGGCCGGGACACCGAGCCGACCTCCTGCACCAGACCGAAGACGGGTGCGGGGCGCCAGGAGGACCGCTCGATGGTCACCGAGCAGCTCGCCGGGACCACCCGGGCCAGGTTGTTGGCCAGCCCGCCGCCGGTGATGTGGCTCAGGGCGTGCACCTCGACCCCGGCCAGCAGGGCCAGGCAGTCCAGGGAGTAGATCCGGGTCGGCTCCAGCAGCGCCTCACCGAGGCTGGAGCCGAGCTCGGGGACGTGCCGGTCCAACGCCCAGCCCGCCCGCTCCAGCAGCACGTGCCGGACCAGGGAGTAGCCGTTGCTGTGCAGGCCCGAGGACTCCATGGCCAGCACGACGTCACCCGGGACGACCCGGTCGGCGCCGATGATCCGGTCCCGCTCCACGACCCCGGTGGCGGCACCGGCCACGTCGTACTCGTCGGGGGCCAGCAGGCCGGGGTGCTCGGCGGTCTCACCCCCCACCAGCGCGCAGCCGGCCTCGGTGCAGGCCTCGGCGACGCCCTTGACGATGGCCGCGATCCGCTCGGGCACAACCTTGCCCGTGGCGATGTAGTCGGTCATGAACAAGGGCTCGGCCCCACACACGACCAGGTCGTCGACCACCATGCCGACGAGGTCGAAGCCGATCGTGTCGTGCACGTCCATGGCCTGGGCGATCGCGACCTTCGTCCCGACGCCGTCGGTGGAGGTGGCCAGCACGGGGTGCCGCATCGCCGCGATCCGGCTGGCGTCGAAGAGCCCGGCGAACCCGCCGAGACCTCCCAGCACCTCGGGCCGGCGGGTCTTGGCGACCCAGCCCTTCATCAGCTCGACGGCACGGTCCCCGGCCTCGATGTCGACGCCGGCGGCCGCGTACGCGGTGGGCTCAGTCATGGGTCTCTCCTTGGCGGACCGGGCGCCAGCCGCTCCGGCCGTGGGGGTCAGGGGCGGCTGAGGGCGTCCGAGGCGCCCACTCCGGCGGTCACCTGCTGCAGGCCGTCGGCACCGGTCCGGCTGGGGCGCACCGGGTCCTCCAGGATGGACTTGCCGAGACGCTCGCTCAGCGGCAGCTCCACCGGGTAGACCCCGTCGAAGCAGGCCCGGCACAGGGCGTCCTTGCCCACCTCGGTGGCCGCGACCAGCCCGTCGAGGGACACGTAGCCGAGCGAGTCGGCGTCGATGGAGCGTCGAATCTCGTCGTTGGTGAGGCCGGTGGCGATCAGCTCGGCCCGGGAGGCGAAGTCGATCCCGTAGAAGCAGGGCCACTTGACCGGCGGCGAGGAGATCCGGACGTGCACCTCGAGGGCGCCGGCCTCCCGCAGCATCCGGATCAGAGCCCGCTGGGTGTTGCCCCGGACGATGGAGTCGTCGACCACGACCAGCCGCTTGCCGGCGATCACGTCGCGCAAGGGGTTGAGCTTGAGCCGGATGCCGAGCTGCCGGATGGTCTGGCTGGGCTGGATGAAGGTGCGTCCGACGTAGGAGTTCTTGACCAGCCCCTGCCCGTACGGGATCCCGGACTGCTCGGCGTAGCCGATCGCGGCCGGGGTCCCGGACTCGGGCACCGGGATGACCAGGTCCGCCTCGGCCGGGAACTCACGAGCCAGGGTGCGCCCGACCTCCACGCGCACCGAGTGCAGCCGGCGGCCGGAGATCATGGTGTCGGGACGGGCGAGATAGACGTACTCGAACAGGCAGCCCTTGGGGTCGGGCTCGGCGAACATCCGGCTGCGCAGGCCGTTGGCGTCCACGGTGATGAGCTCACCCGGGGCCACCTCGCGGACCAGCGACGCGCCGACGATGTCGAGCGCCGCGGTCTCGCTGGCCACGACCCAGCCGCGCTCGAGCCGGCCGAGAACCAGGGGACGGATGCCCTGCGGGTCGCGGGCGGCGTACAGCGTCTCCTCGTCCATGAACACCAGGCAGAAGGCACCGCGGAGCCGCGGCAGCACCTGCATCGCCGCCTCCTCGGTGTTGAGGTCGGGGAAGGTGGCCATCAGGGCGGTGACCAGCGAGGTGTCGGTCGTCGACTCCAGCGACAGCGACCCCGGGAGCAGGGAGCCGCCGTCGTCGCGCTCGCTCAGCCAGGTCTGCAGCTCGAGGGTGTTGGTCAGGTTGCCGTTGTGACCGAGGGCGATGCTGCCGGTCGCGGTGGAGCGGAAGGTCGGCTGGGCGTTCTTCCACACGCTGGAGCCGGTCGTGGAGTAGCGGCAGTGGCCCACGGCCAGGTGCGCACCCCCGAGCGACTCCAGGGTCGCCTCGTTGAAGACCTGCGAGACCAGGCCCATGTCCTTGAAGACAACGATCTGGGAGCCCTTGCTGACCGCGATACCGGCCGACTCCTGGCCGCGGTGCTGCAGAGCGTAGAGACCGAAGTAGGCGAGCTTGGCCACCTCCTCGTCCGGGGCCCAGACCCCGAAGACCCCGCAGGCATCCTGCGGGCCTCGGTCCTGGGGGTCGAGGTCATGGTTCAGCAGACCATCAGCGCGTGCCACTACCGCATGTTATCCCGCCGAGACCCCCCGACCCGCCGCCGCGCCCGGTCCGGTCAACCGGCGGACGGTCGCTCGACCGATCCCCCGTCACGGCTGGGATAGGATCGGTGGCTCCTGGCGGAGGAGGGCCGCGCGCCCCTGACCAGG
>JBBQAB010000352.1:0-7082 GCA_038198385.1 Propionibacteriales bacterium | reverse complement strand
GGTACGGACGGTCACCCCGGTCGTTGCCCGTGGGACGGTCGCGGGGGGGCCGGTCGTCCCGGGCGCTGCTGGCGGGACGGTCACGGCGGTAGGGGCGGTCCCCCCCGCTGGGACGCTCAGAACGGTCAGGGCGGTCACCCCGGTACGGACGGTCACCACCACCGGAGGGACGGTCCCGGTACGGACGGTCACCCCGGTCGTTGCCCGTGGGACGGTCGCGGGGGGGCCGGTCGTCCCGGGCGCTGCTGGCGGGACGATCACCGCGGTAGGGGCGCTCTCCGCCACCGGAACGGTCGGGACGGCTGTCGCGGGAGCCGGAGCTGCGGTCCGCCCCGCGGTCGCGGCCGGAGCGGTCGCCGCCCGAGCGGTCGGCGCTCCATCCCCCGGAACCGCCGCGTCCGCGTCCGCCGGATCCACCCGACTCGGGACGTCCTGCTGCTCCGCGCTCGGGGCGCTCGGATCGACCCTGTTCTGTCACTGCTCAATCCTGTCCATATTCGCGCGCGGAAGCAAAGCGCCCTCCGGTCGTCAAGGAGGGAGTGGACCGACGGTCCCGCACCCGCGCGTCCACCTCGAGTAGAGCACGACATCCCCTGGGCCGCCGAAGCGCCCGCCGCCCCCTGCTGGCCCTCCGCTCAGGCGATGACGACCTCGGGACCGGCCGCGGCCAGCGCCCGTACGGACTCGGAGTTGGCGGCGGCGTCGGTGATGACCAGGTCAACCTCGTTGACCGAGGCGAAGGAGCAGAACGAGTTGCGGCCGAGCTTGCCGGAGATGACGGGCACCACCCGGCGGCGGGCGGACAGCATCATGGCCCGCTTGGTCGCCGCCTCCTCCGGGTTGGTGGTCGTCAGCCCCTGGGCGGTGGTCAGCCCGTTGCAGCCGATGATGGCCAGGTCGGCGGTCAGGGTGCTCAACCGTCGGCTGGTCCAGGCGTCGACGGCGGCGGAGGTGATCCCGCGGATCATGCCTGGCAGGGTGAAGATGTGCAGGTTCTCGTAGTCGGCCAGATACTGGGCCGCGGGCAGGTTGTTCGTCACGATCACCAGAGCCCGGTCCTTGGGCATGGCCTGGGCGCAGACGAAGGTCAACGACCCGGAGTCGAGCACCACCACCCCGTCCTCCGGCAGCTCCTGCATCGTTCGCTGGGCGATGACCAGCTTCTCCTCGAACTGCTCGGCGTGCCGGGCGGCCAGCGCCTGCTCGAAGGGCGTGGAGTCCATCAGCTCGGCCCCACCCCGAAGGCGGCGGAGCACGCCCCGCCGCTCAAGCACGTCCAGGTCCCGCCGAACGGTCTCGGTGGTGACCTTCAGCTGCTCGCTGATCTGCGCGACGCTGGCCCGCCGGCCCTCCAGCTGCATGAGCAGATCGGTGATGGCCCGTTGACGCTCGGGCGGATACATCGTCATGGCTCCCTTTCGCCTTCGACATGCTCCCATGCCCGAGGCCCGTACGGGGTGACCGAGGCCAACCGAACGGGCACCTCAGCGGCCCACATCTGCGGGTAGCCCCGCAAGAGGTCACGCTATGCTGCGGTCAGCTCCGACCCCGAGCAGTCATTCGGGTCGGATCGACAGAGATTCGGTTATCCAGCAGTAAGGCTTGCGATGACAGCACCCGGCCCGTCCCACCGTCCCTCCCCTGCGCTGCGGAGTCGTTGAGATGCGCGCGGTCGTCTTCGCCGAGCCGGGCAGCTTCTCCGTCACCGAGGTTCCCGACCCGGTAGCGGGTCCGCGCGACGTGGTCGTACGCGTCGAGGCGGTCGGGATGTGCGGCACCGACATCCACGTCCTCGACGGGGACTTCGCGCCCACCGTCTACCCGATCATCCCCGGACACGAGACCTCCGGTGTCGTGGAGAGCGTCGGGTCCGAGGTGAGTGACGTCAGCCCCGGGGACCGGGTCTGCGTCGACCCCTCGCTGTACTGCGGTGAGTGCGCGTTCTGCTCGGTCGGGCGGGCCAACCTGTGCGAGAACTGGAACGGGGCCGGGGTGGCCCGCACCGACGGCTCGACCGCCGAGCTCGTCCTCTCACCGGCCCGCAACGTCTACCACCTCGACGACTCCGTCGACCTCGCCCTGGCCGCCCTGGTCGAGCCGTTGTCGTGCGCCATCCACGGCTACGACCTGCTGCCGCGACAGATGGGCGAGCACTACCTCGTGTACGGTGCCGGGACCATGGGCCTGATGATGGCGCAGCTCGCGCCGCGGGCGGGTGCCGCCTCGGTGACCGTGGTCGACACCAACGAGACCCGGCTGGGCGCCGCCCAGGACCTCGGGCTCACCCGGGTCGCCCGCTCGGCCGGTGAGATCGACCGGCCCGGCGGCTGGGACGTCGTGGTCGACTGCACCGGTGCGGTCCCGGCGATCGAGGACGGACTCGGCCGCGTACGCCGTGGTGGGACCTTCCTGCAGTTCGGGGTCGCCGCCGGTGAGGCCCGCGCCAGCTACTCCCCCTTTCGCGTCTACAACGACGAGATCACCATGGTCGGGTCGATGGCCGTCCTGCACTCCTACGGCCGCGCCGTGGAGATGTTTGCCGCCGGCGCCATCCAGGCCGCGCCGATGGTGAGCCACGCGTTCACGCTCGAGGACTACGGCGACGCGGTCGAGATGTTCCGGGCGGGGACGGGCCGCAAGCTGCAGATCCGCCCGCAGTCCGCCTCCTCGATCGCGCTCCGCTAGACCGCGTACCGGACTGGGGAGAGGGTGCAGGACCCGTCGTGAGCCCCCAGCATGTGCAGGCCGCCGCGCGCTACCAGGCGATCGAGGCGTGGCTGACCGCCGAGGGCCGGCTCGACGTCGTGGACATGGCCGCCCGACTGGGGGTGGCCCAGGAGACCATCCGCCGTGACCTGCGCACCATGGAGACCGAGCGCAAGCTCCAACGGGTGCACGGCGGGGCGGTCCGGATGGAGTCCGGGCCCGGACCACTGCTCAGTGCCCCGGTGAGCTCGGAGCAGGACGCACTCGAGCTGTCCGTCCGCGTGTGGAGCCAGCTGCCCCGGCACGGAACCATCCTGCTCGGGTCGGGCGCTCTCGGGCTCGCGCTGGCCCAGACCATCCTGGCCTCCCCCCCGGAGTCGTCCGGACTGACCATCGTGACGAACTCGCTCGACGCCGCCGTCCTGCTCTCCCGCGCCAGCCGACTCGAGGTCTACAACATTGGCGGCACGGTGTCTCCGGTCACCCGGGCCCAGGAGGGGGACTGGGCCGTGGTCGAGATGGAACGCCTGCACGTGGACGTGAGCGTGGTGTGCCCGGCCGGGGTCAGCGTCGAGCGGGGCCTCACGCAGGCGACCCCTGCCGCGGCCGCCGTCTCCCAGGTCGAGGTAGCGTCCGGGCAGTGGTTGATCGCCCTGGCCACCCCGGCGATCCTGGGGACCTCGGCGTTCGTCCAGTTCGCCGGTCTGGCCGAGATCGACCTGCTGGCCCTGTCCGGGTCGCCCGACGGTGCGACGCTTCAGCCCTTCGTGGAGCGCGGCATCGCCATCAGCACGGCCGCTGTCCCCGCCTAGACCTGCACCGCCTGAACCTGCATCACCTGAACCTGAACCTGCTGCACCACCACCCGAGGAGAACTGAACGTGACGCTGGTAGCCGGAGTCGACTCGTCGACGCAGTCCGTCAAGGTCGTCGTCTGCGAGGTCGAGACGGGACGCATCGTGCGCTCGGGTCGAGCGAGCCACCCCGACAGCACCGAGGTCTCGGCCAGCGCCTGGTGGGACGCCTACCGGGAGGCCACCGCCGACCCGGGTCTGCTGGAGGGTGTCTCCGCCCTGGCCGTGGGGGGCCAGCAGCACGGCATGGTGACCCTGGACGAGCGGGGCGAGCTGGTCCGCGACGCGCTGCTGTGGAACGACAACCGGTCCGCCCGCGACGCCCGGGACCTGATCGAGGAGCTGGGCGGAAGTCCCGCTTGGGCGGACGCGGTCGGGTCGGTGCCCGTGGCCTCCATGACCGTGTCCAAGGTGCGCTGGCTGGCCCGGGCCGAGCCCGAGAACGCGGCCCGGACGGCGTCGGTCGTGCTGCCCCACGACTGGCTCACCTGGCAGATCGGGGGACGCAGCTTCTCCCCCACGACCGACCGCGGCGATGCGTCCGGGACCTGCTACTTCGACGCCACCACCAACACCTACCGCGACGACCTGGTCGAGCGGGCCCTGGGCCACCGGCTCGACCTGCCGCGGGTGGCCGGCCCCCACGAGATCGTGGGCTACACCCCGGACGGGATCGCCATCGCTCCCGGCACCGGGGACAACATGGCCGCCGGTCTGGGGCTGGAGCTGGCCCGGGGGGCGGCCGTCGTCTCCCTGGGGACCAGCGGCACCGCGTTCACCCGGACGACCGAGCAGACCCACGAGCCCACCGGGACGGTGGCCGGCTTCGCAGACGCCACCGGGGAGTTCCTCCCCCTGGTCTGCACCCTGAACGGGGCCCGCAACCTGGTCGCGACCGCCCGGGTGCTCGGAGTCGACCTGGCCGAGCTCAGCCGGCTTGCGCTGGCGGCCGAACCGGGCAGCCAGGGAGTCACCTTCATGCCGTACCTGGACGGCGAGCGGACCCCCGCCCTGCCCGAGGCCCACGGGGAGATCGTCGGGCTCACCCGGACGAACATGACCCCCGAGAACCTGGCCCGCGCGACCGTCGAGGGCGTGCTCTGGAGCCTGGCGTACGGGGTCGAGGTGCTCCGTGAGCAGACCGGGGAGATCAGCTCGATCACCCTGACCGGTGGCGCGTCGCAGTCCGAGGCGGTCCGGACGATCGCCTCGTCGGTGTTCGGGCTGCCCATCGTCGTCACCAAGCCCTTCGAGAGCGTGGCGGTTGGCGCCGCCCGGCAGGCGGCGTGGGCCCTCACCGGGGAGATGCCGACCTGGAAGGTGCCGCTGCTCTCCACCCACGAGTCCACTGACGACGACCGTAGTGCCGCCCAGGAGATCAGCGCCCGCTACCGGTCCGTGCTCGAGGACCACTTCCGCTGAGCCGACGGGACCGGGCCAGGTTTCGACCGCGTGGGTAGCGTCCCCGCATGGACGAACACGCCGACGTACTGATCGTCGGAGCCGGACTGAGTGGGGTGGGTGCGGCCGCCCACCTCCGGCGCGACTGCCCGGAGAAGACCTTCGTGATCCTCGAGTCGAGGCCGGCGGTCGGAGGGACGTGGGACCGCTTCCGCTATCCGGGCGTTCGCTCGGACTCCGATATGTTCACCCTCGGCTACTCGTTCCGTCCGTGGACCGACGCGAAAGCGATAGCTCCCGGGGCCTCGATCCGCGACTACATCCGCGCCACCGTCGCGGACGAGCAGCTGGAGGACCGTATCCGCCTCCAGCACCGGGTGCTCGAGGCCTCCTGGTCGAGCGCGACCGCCCGGTGGACCGTCACGGTCGCCCGTACGGGGCAGGCGGAGTACCGCGACGGCCAGCCCGTCGAGGAGACGGTGACCCTCACGTGCTCGTTCCTGTTCGTGTGCTCGGGGTACTACCGCTACGACGAGGGATTTGCCCCCGCGCTGGCGGGCGCGGAGAGCTTCGGCGGGCAGATCGTGCACCCGCAGCACTGGCCGGCTGACCTGGACTACGCCGGGAAGCGGGTCGTCGTCGTCGGAAGCGGGGCCACGGCGGTCACACTCGTTCCGTCGATGGCCGCCGAGGCCGCCCAGGTGACGATGCTGCAGCGCTCACCGTCCTACATCGCCCCCCTGCCGTCGACGGACCGGCGGGCCGACAGCCTCCGCCGGTACTTTCCGGGTGGGCTCGCCTACGGCCTCACCCGGGCCAAGAACATCGGCTCCTCGATGTTGTCCTACCAGCTGAGCCGGCGCCGTCCGGAGAAGATGAAGGCGATCCTGCGAGGTGCTGCGGTCAAGCTGCTCCCCGACGGGTATGACGTCGACACCCACCTGTCCCCGGCGTACAACCCGTGGGACCAGCGGCTCTGCCTGTCCCCCGACGCCGACCTCTACCGGGCGGTCAGCCGCGGAGACGTCGAGATCGTCACGGACCGGATCGACCGGATCACCCCAGGGGGGATCCAGCTGACCTCGGGCAGAGCCCTGGAGGCGGACATCATCGTCAGTGCCACCGGTCTCAACCTGCTGGCGGTCGGCGGGATGACCCTCGTCGTGGACGGACACCGCGTCGTGCTCCCTGACACGCTGACCTACAAGGGCATGATGTTGGACGGGGTGCCGAACTTCGCCATGACCATTGGCTACACCAACGCCTCCTGGACGCTGAAGGCCGACCTGGTGGCCCGGTACGTCAACCGCGCGC
The DNA here is from genome assembly GCA_038198385.1 of Propionibacteriales bacterium. Taxonomy (GTDB): domain Bacteria; phylum Actinomycetota; class Actinomycetes; order Propionibacteriales; family Propionibacteriaceae; genus Microlunatus. The sequence goes on along the minus strand of JBBQAB010000352.1, from coordinate 807 downwards.
TGTGCTACCTCGACCGCCACCACTTCGACTGTCCTGACCCCGCACGCCTCCGCTGCGGTCAGGTCGGGCGATCTGGTGTCGCTGATCGACCTACAGGCGGGCTACGTACGTCGCGGCGTCGACGCTTTGCCCCGGCAGGGCGCCACGACGCCCTGGCGGCTGCACCAGAACTACCTGCGCGACTTCGGGCTCCTGCGGTTCGGGCGCATCACCGACGACGTCACTTTCGGACGGGCGACGAGCCGTAAGCTGGTGGGGGTGGCGCGGACCGACACCGCGGCCCCAGCCTCCGACATCTCCCCGAACCGGGAGGGGACCGCTCTGCTGGACCTCGACGGCCGGCAGGTGCGCTACCGCGTCACGGGGCACGGGGCACGGGGCACCCATCCTGCTGGTGCACGGTATCGGGCAGAGCCTCGAGGACTGGAACGAGCAGCACGACCGCCTGTCGAGCGACCATACGGTCTACAGCCTCGACCTGCCGGGGTTCGCCTACTCGGACCGCCTGCCCGGCACTGCATCGCTGTCCGCCCTCGCCGCCCTGGTGCCGCGCTTCCTCGACCAGCTCGGCGTCACCCAGCCACTCCCGGTGATCGGGAACTCTTTCGGTGGAGCGGTGGCCATGACCTTCGCCGCGGCGTATCCGAAGAGGGTGTCCTCGTTGGTTCTGGTCGACAGCGCCGGGTTCGGCCTGAGTTCCACAAGTGCTGCTGTCGGAGGGTAGGGATCCCCTAGTCAGGGTGGCTTTGGGTGTTGAGTTTGGGGCACTAATTAGGGGTCTAGAGTGCCGGGGTGAGCCCGTATCTG
>JBBQAB010000351.1:0-4139 GCA_038198385.1 Propionibacteriales bacterium | reverse complement strand
GCCGGCCGGGCGAAACCGTCGGTCGGTGACCACGCCGCGGCCACCAGCTCGTTCGCGGCCAGATAGCCGCAGAGCCCGACCGCCTCGGCCGGGGTGATCAGCCGGCTCGGGACCCCGCGCTCGTTCTGGACGGCGATGCTGGCCTCGAACGCCGGGAGGTCGGTGGGGTCGCGGACCGCGAAGAGGTAGCCCACCTGCTGCAGGCCGATGTCGACCCCGATCTCGTCGGGGAAGCGCCGGAAGGCCGCCAGGCTGCGTTGGCCGAGGGCGATGTTGGTCGGGTCGGAGAAAGAGGCGCGGACCCCACCCAACGGCTTGCCCGAGGAGCCGCTGGCGAGCTCGCCGCGCTCCAGCAGGGTCACCGACACGCCGGCCCGGGCCAGCTGGTAGGCCGTGGCGGTTCCCATGATCCCGCCGCCGATGACCACGACATCACGACGTACGGTGGTGCTGCCGTCCATCCCGTACCCTTCCGCTTCTGCCCGTCCGAGACCCTTTTCGGCCGTAATCCTGCGGCCGAAAACCGGTTCGGAAGGACAATCTATCGACCATCCGTTCTGGGTCACGACCCGGAGCCGTCAGGAGACCCGCCGATGCCGCAGGTGAGAACCACCGAGCTCCGCGCCCGCTTCGCCCGGACCCTGTCGCGACTCTACGGCCGGGAGGTGCCGGCCTACACGACCCTGGTCGAGGTCGCCCACCAGGTGAACGCCGAGGTGGCCGCGCGGCTGGGGGCCGGCGCGGAACGGCTGGGCAGCCTGGACCGGGTGACGGCAGAGCGGCACGGGGCGATCCGGGTGGGGACGCCGACCGAGATGGCCCAGGTGGCCCGGGTGTTCGGGGCCCTGGGGATGGCGCCCTGCGGGTTCTACGACCTGCGCGACGCCTCGGCCAGCTCGGTACCGGTGGTCTCCACGGCCTTCCGGCCCACCGACCCCGACGAGCTGGCCGCCAACCCGTTCCGGGTCTTCACCTCGCTCCTAGCCACCAGCGACCGGCGGTTCTTCTCCGCCGCGCTGGCCGGCCGGCTGGAGTCGTTCCTGGCCGCCCGCGAGCTGTTCGCGGCCCGGCTGCTCGAGCTGGCCGACCGCGCCGTCGCGGAGGGCGGGCTGGCCGAGGCCGAGGCGGCCGACTTCCTTGACCTGGCCGCCGGCTCCTTCGCCCTGTCGGCCGAGCCCATCGACCGGGCCTGGTACGCCGAGCTCGCCCAGGTCTCGGCCGTGGCCGCCGACATCGGGGGCGTCCGCTCGACCCACATCAACCACCTGACTCCCCGGGTCCTCGACATCGACGCCCTGTACGCCGCCATGTCGGCCCGGGGCATCGCGATGATCGACGCGATCCAGGGACCGCCGCGCTGGTCGGGCCCCAGCGTCATGCTCCGCCAGACCTCGTTCCGGGCCCTGGCCGAGCCCCGGCGCTTCACCGAGGAGGACGGGACCGTCACCGAGGGCACCCTCCGGGTCCGCTTCGGCGAGGTCGAGGCCCGGGGGATTGCCCTGACGCCCGCCGGCCGGGCCCGCTACGACGCCGGGATGGCGGCCCTCGACGAGGCAGGTGCGGCGTACGACTCCGAGGCGGCGGCCGCGATCTGGGCCCGGCACCTGCCGGGGACCGAGGCCGAGCTGTTCGGTCTGGGGCTGGGCGTCTACACGGTGCACGTGGCCCCGACGCCCCCAGAGGCCGGTCCGGCGCCGCAGGCCAGTGTGACCGACCTGGTCCGGCTGGGCTGGCTGATGACGGAGCCGGTGGTCTACGAGGACTTCCTGCCCCGCTCGGCCGCCGGCATCTTCCAGTCCAACCTGACCGAGACCGGGAGCAAGGACGCGAGCCTGAGCGGCGCCGATCTGGACGAGGAGTGGCTGGCCGGGGTGCTGGGCCGGGAGCTGCACGACCCGTACGACCTGTACGCCGACGAGCACGAGGCGAGCGTCCGCCGGGCCCTGGTCGGCCTCGGTCTCGCGCACCCGTAAAGGCTCCGGACACAAAGAAGTCGGTACCTAGCCTGCTCGGGGGTTCAGGTTAGGTACCGACTACACCTCTCCTATCGCTGCCCAGGCCCCGGTCATTACAAGAGGAGCGTCACTCGATCGGAATCGTGACGAATGGCAGTGGTCCGGGGTTGTTGCACGACCCGCTCACCGCAGCTCGTCCAGCCGGACGGGCCCGTGCTCGCGCTGGGAGCGGGTGTGAGCCGCCGCCAGCCATGTGGCCTCCAGAACGTTCGGCCCACGTGCACGGCGAGGGCCGGGTTCGGGCCACGACCTCGGTGAACGCGGTCAGCTCGGCCCGGAAGGCAGGGTGTGCTGGGCGACCGTCAGGCTAGCGGCGGCGGGGATCTGGCCTGCCCCTGTTCATCGGATTGGCCCTGCTGCACCGGGCCGACGTCACCGCCGGGGTCGGGGCGGGCTGGGTGGCGCTCACGCTGGCCGGAATCCTGGTCCTGGTCGCGACCTTCAAAGCGCACCAACGGATCGACACGTACGCGAGCATCTGAGGGACCACCCGTGGTCGCGGCGGTCGGTGCGACTAGAAGTCGAGGCGGAGCACGGCGCGTCGGACGGTGGGCTGATCCACGAGCTCCAGGCCGGCCGCGGCGTACACGCTGGGCAGGCCGGGGTGTCGTTCCTCGGACAGGCAGTCGGACGTCAGGATCGGGTAGGCCTCCACCGCCCGTGCCCCCTGCGTACGCGCACGCTCGACGGCAGCTGAGGCCAGGGCCCGGCTAACCCCGCGCCGGCGGTAGCCCGTCCGGGTCAGGAGGCAGGTGATGGCCCACACCGTCGGATCGGCCCGGTCCTCGTCGCGGCCCGACCAGGGCACCTGCTGGTTGCGGACCAGCCCGCCGTACGCCGTACGCGGCTCCACCGCACACCAGCCGGTCGGCTCGCCGTCCAGGTAGGCGACCAGCCCGGAGGTGCGGTCCTCGCCGGCGTGGCCGGCGTTGGTCTGGTCGCGCAGCCGCTCGGCCCGCTCCTCGACGGGTTGGCGGCCGAAGCTCTCTCCCCGCTCCAGCTTGTAGCGCTGGCACCGACAGGTGGCAGAGGCCCCGCGCGTCCCGAAGACGGCCTCCAGGTCGGCCCAGGGGACCTCGTTGGCGGGACGGATGACGATCTCTCCCGGCCCACTGGGCTTCGACATCTGTTCATGGTGGACCCGCAGGTCAGCCCGGGTCCAGACCCTCAGGCGTGCCAGTCGACGAGGCGGGCCAGATCGGAGGCGAGGCGAGGCGAAGCACGGTGCCGTCGGCACCTTCGGGTGGGAAGGCCGCCGCGTTCTCTCAGGCCATCGCCCCGATCTCTTTCCAGGTTGTCCACGCCACCCGCTCACCGATGCGGCCTACGAGCTCCTCGACATCCCCCGGGAGTAGTCGACCTTCGATGCCACCCGACGCAGCTGGTCCTCGACGGCTTCGCTGATACTCATCCGGCCGTGACCCTGAACGAACACGGGCGGCTCCTCTCCCAGGATGAGGAGAAGCAACGGTCGCCTCTGCTCGGCCTGACGCACGAGCCCGAGATACTCGCGGCCGAGCTGCTCGGGCTGGAAGGAGGAGCTCCGGATCCGCTTGGCCTCGACCAGCACATAGACCCTGTCGGTCTCGGCGATGGCGTCGGGTTGCACCACGACCCGCCGGGGCGGCAGGCTCAGCTCATCGGGCAGGACAGTGAGGCGCAGCTCCTCAGCCTGGGCTGCCACAGCCTCCCGTACGGCATCCGCACCGTGGGCTCGACGGAACACGTCAGCGAGGAACACCGGGCGCGGGAGGTAGTCCAGAAGCTGTAGCACCTGAGTGGTCAGCACGTTCTCCAGACCGCGTCCGCCCGCACGATACTTCCGTACGCTGGCGCCCTCCCAGGACACCCCCTCCAGCAGGCGTCCGATAGCCGACCAGTTGTCGGGCTCAACCACTCGTACTCCTCCAGATCCGACGAGAGCCTTGTGTCGTGCGCCGCTTTCAGCGGCAGGTTGCCGCGGAGGCTGCGGGCCGCTTCCGCTCCTGAGGTGGTGTCCTGGGGCGGGCCCGCACCCGCTCCCCCCGCGGGTCCCGGCCCGGTCGGCGGTCAGAGACAGCCCTTGACCGCCGCGATGATCCGCGCCCAGCCGGGGTCGCCGCTGCGGCCGATGTCGCGCATCCG
>JBBQAB010000350.1:0-7143 GCA_038198385.1 Propionibacteriales bacterium | reverse complement strand
AGGGCCCGGGCATGACGTACGCGGAGGTCACCGTGCTGCCGAAGGGCACCAAGATCACCCTCACCGGCAAGACCGCCCGCGGGTACGCCGAGGGCACCGTCGGCCGCGCCACGGGCTGGGTCGCCGAGCCGTACCTGACGAGCACGGCGAGCGGGCTGCCCGCGGTCGTCGGGACGCGCGTCGCCACGGTGGCGCTCGACATTCGGACCAGCAGCGGGGCAAACGCCAAGACCGTGACCGAGGTTAAGAAGGGCACCGTGCTCTCGGTGACCGGGGCCACCGCCAACGGCCGCGCCCAGATCATCTTCGCCGGCGCGGTGCGCTGGGTGACCGCGAGGTACCTGGCCAACCCGACCACCAACCAGCCCGCCCCGCCCCCGCTGCCCAAGGTCACGGGCACCCGCTACGCCACCACCGCCCTGGACATCCGGTCGAACGAGACCAGCTCGTACGCCGTGGTCACCACCGTCAGCTCCGGCACCGCGCTCAGCATCACCGGCGTGGTCAAGAACGAGCGGATGCAGGTCATCTTCAACGCCACCGTGCGCTGGGTGACCGCGAAGTACCTCTCCACCAACCGGCCGACCAGCACGGGCACCGGTGGCAGCTATGCGGTGGAGAAGGGCCTCAAGCCCAACACGATCAAGGTGCACCGGGCGATCCTGGTGAGCTTCCCGCGGATCACCACCTTCTACGGCGTCCGTCCCGACCCGCTGCCCGACCACCCGTCGGGCCGCGCCCTGGACGTGATGATCCCGAGCTACACCTCTGCGAGCGGCAAGGCGCTGGGGAAGCAGATCGCCACCTGGGCCCGGGCCAACGCCGCCGACCTCGGCATCAACTACGTCATCTGGGACCAGCACATCTGGAACGTCACCCGCGACAAGGAGGGCTGGCGCTACATGGCCAGCCGGGGCGGGGACAGTGCCAACCACAAGAACCACGTGCACATCACGGTGTTCGCACCCGGGCTCCCCGGCATCTGAGGTGCGCGCAGCATCCCACCGGAGCCGGTACGCTGGAGCCGCTCCACAGGTCCCCATCGTTTAGCGGCCTAGGACACCGCCCTTTCAAGGCGGCAGCACGGGTTCGAATCCCGTTGGGGATACTCCCTGAACACCCAGAGGGCTCAGCTGGTCAGGTCCAGAGGCCACCTTCGGTTGATCTCACGGCCGCTGGGGGTGTACTGGGTGCCCGGCGTTGGGTTTGTCACTGCTCAGGGCACTTCAGGGCCCTGAGCGGTGTGGACCCGACCAAGGAACCACCGTCGTCGATGTTTGGAGTGGCGTTGCGCCCGCCAACGTGAGCCTGACCGGTTCGTTCCGACGCGCCCACTCAACGACTTCGAGGGAGCCCGGGCCTGGGCTATCTGCTGAGTTGGGTTCGAGGAGGTCGCCGAGCATGTATCTGCGATCCTCCTGCCCGCTCTGTCCAAGGGCGGTGCCCTTCTGGTACCTCGGGAGGAAGGAGATCACGTGACGCTCGGGGATGGTGTTCGGAGGAACGTTGCGCAGGTATCGGAGGAGGAGCGCCGCCGGCTGCGGGATGCGTTCATCGCCCTCGACACGACGAGGAGCTATCCGGACGGCGTCACGCAGTGGGACAAGCAGGAGGAGATTCACAAGAGCGCGCATGCCGGCGGTCAGGACGTGCACGACGGACCAGGGTTCCTTCCTTGGCATCGGGAGCTCGTCAACCGCCTCGAAGTTTTACTGCGTGAGGTAGACCCCGAGCTGTCGCTGCACTACTGGGATTGGACCACTGACCCCAGATCCGCCCACGGAGTCAACCTGTTCACCACGTCCTTCATGGGCCAGGCACATGGCGACGCCGGCACCCCACTCCAGAACTTCGAGAGCACCGAAGGCGGCGGCCATCACTTCATCTGGCGCGACCTCAGTCTGGGAGTTCCTCCCGTAGCACCGGACACTAGCGTGGTCACCAACGGCGACACGGCGCCCGAGGCCGACCAGTACCTCCAGATGAACACCGCGCTACAGGGTGCGCACAACAGCGCACACGGCTACATCGGCGGCAGCATCGGGTTCCAGCACTTCTCGTTCCATGACCCGTTTGTCTTCCTGCTCCACTCCAACGCCGACCGGCTGTTCGCGAAGTGGCAACTCGCCCCAGGCAAGAACTGGCGGCTCAACCCCACACGGGTCTACGGATCTGCGAGCGCGGAGGCCTCCATAGTCTCCAACCTGGAGCCTTGGGCCCCAAACTCCGCGCCGCGACTGCGCACTAAATGGCGCAAGTCAGGTTTCATCGCCTCCGCCGACTTCTGAAGCCCCACCCTGCAGAACTGCAAGTCGAAGTGTTTGGCCGGCGCCGGCATGGCCGTCTACCTGCGGGAGCGCGGCTCACCGGAGTCGAACCGTTGAAGGCCGTGCACGACGTTACCGGCAGTATTCACGCCTTCCGGATGAAGCCGAGCGCCCGATACCCCGGCATTCGCCGCCGCAGCGAGCCGGCGATCAACGGTACGGCGGGGTCGTGATAGTCGTGCACCTCGGCGACGTGCTTGTCGGGGGTGGCCCGCACGACGCGACCGGCACACTGCACCAGCAGCCCGTCGAACGAGATTGGCGCAGCGAGGAAGAGCGTGTCGAGGACCGCCGCATCGAAGCCTTCGCCGACGAATGGTGCTGTGCCGATCACCAGCACTCCGTCCCCCGAGCGCGCCTCGTCCAGGCGGTCCACTGCAGCGCGCCGAGCCGCGGCTGGCATGCCACCTTGCATTACCACGGGCTGGTGGCCGCGGACCGTGAGGAGGCTGGCCAGTACCTCCAGGTGCGCCACCCGCCGGGTGAGCACCAGACAGTTGCGGCCGCGACCGATCGCGTCCTCCACATCGACGACGATCTGGTCGTTGCGCCGCTCGTCGGCGAACAGTGCTCGGTGGACCAAAGCGAGCGCGGTCGGGCTCGAGACATCGAGATCGGCGCAGGTGAAGGCGGTCTCGTGCACGTACAGCACCCGGTCAGGTCCGGTTGCCCCCTCCGACACCTCGATCAACGTCGACTCCACCGGCTGGTTCAGCGTGTGCCTCACCGGCCCGAGCTGCCAGGCGACGAGCTCACCGAGACCGTCCCGCCGAACTGGAGTCGCGGTGAGCCCGAGCCAGAACTGGGCACCGATCAAGGAAACCGAGCGATCGTACGCCGCGGCAGCGAGATGATGACACTCGTCGACAACGACCTGCCCGTAGCCCCCGGTCAAGCTGGCGACGTCATCGTGTCGGGCCAACGACGGCAGCATCGCGATGTCGATCACACCGGTGAGCTTCTTACGCCCCCCGCCGTGCTGACCGGCACGCAGGCCGAGAAACTCCTCGATCCTGTTGCGCCACTGATCGGCCAGGGCTTTGCGATCCACCAAAATCAAGGTCGACGTCGCGCGCTCAGCCACGATCGCACAGGCCATCACCGTCTTACCCGAGCCCGGCGGCGCGACGAGCACTCCGTCCTCGTGCGCAAGCATCGCGCTGACCGCAACAGACTGCCGGTGGTCAAGCTGCCCGGTGAATTCCACCTCGATCTCCTGGCCCGGGTTGCGGTCATCCGTCACGATCAGCTGCGACCCAGCGCGGTCGATCATCCCGCCGATGTCATGCCGGAGACCTCGCGGCAGACAAAGATGATCGTTGAGAGTGATGTCGTAGCCGCGAACGAACCTCGGGGTATCCCAGGTGGACTTTCTCAGCCGCTGCAGCTCGTAGAACCTCGGATTCGCCATCGAGGCGGCGTGCTTGAACGTGGCCAACGCCGCCGGTGTGAGCTGCGCGATGTCGATCATCAGCTTTGCGCTGAGATCGGCCCGTACCACCGCGGGCAGGCGTGGCCGGACGCGGGTGGCCGCCGACCTACTCAGCTGGGTGACGTCAGAACCCACCGCCGTCTGCTTAGCGTGACGGGCTACTCGAGCAGCATCGCTGGGACTGAGACGATCCAACGTCGACAGGTAAGCCCACTGGTCCTCGTACGGCTCTAGGGTGCCCAAGTCCAGGAACACGGTGAGTCCTTCGTCGCGGTGCCTCCGCTGTAGTGGAGCGGCGATCAGGTTTCCGTAGCCGCCGTCAGGGAGGACGTCTTGGTTCGGGAAGAGCCGGTCGTATGAGCGAAGGTCCATAGATCCCCGCAGCACCATCGCCTCGTGCAGCAGGACTGTGCCCATCGCACGGGCCGTGGACGCCTCCACCGGCCCCGCGAAGAACACCCAGACATGAGCCCCGCGCCCCGATTTGGACAGCTCGACCGCCGCCGGCACGCCGCTCACCCGAGCGGCTTTCGCGTAGGCCAGCGCATCAAGCATCGCCAGCGACCCGTCGAAGTCCGCGGCCAGGAACCGGCACGAATTGTCCCGCAACAGCGGATACACCCCGATGAAAACCTCACCCGCGAGGTGCGCAGCGATCACTTCCCTGGTCAGGGGCAGGTCCCGCACCTGGCGACGATCCAGCCCCTTACGCCAACCGCCCGCGACCGCGGGCATCCAGCCGCACGTCCCCGCCCGCAGATTCTCCCAGAACAGGGCGTAAGCATCGGTGCGAGCGCAGAACCGATCCGCATACAACGAGAGCTTGTCTTCGACCGGCGACGCCATGGTGACCATCCCCGGCGCGACCGGGAAGGCCATCTGCTCAGCCGCCGGCGTCGTATCCTGCCCGTGCAATTCCAGCAGGCGCGCCAGTCTTGCATTCTCCGTACGCAACCGACCGAGCTCACGCCGAAGCTGCGCTAGCTCCGTGTTTGGTGCCACACCCACCATCGCATCTTGCCAACCTTTCTGGACGCGAAAGACCATGGGCACCGCGTTCGTCGATCAGCGGACCGGTGGCGTCGGCCGGTCAGAGAAGTTCGATGGTGCATTGGACGCCGGGGGCTTTGGCGAGTCGGGCGTCTGTGGTCAGCAACGAGGTGGCGCCGGACATTTCCGCCAACGCCACATAGGTGGCGTCGTACGCACTCAGATTGTGCCGCAGTGCCCACATTCTCGCCCGCAGCCAGTCGGCCGGGAACCGGGTGATGGTCAGCCGGGTGAATCCCGCCAAGGCCAGGGCCCCCTGCTCCTCGTTCAGGCTGCGCCGAAGGACGAGGCTCCGCAGAACGTGGGTCACTTCGCTGTCGATGAGGTGCGGCGCGGCAAGTTCCTCGTCTCCGAGCAGGTCGGGATCAAGGGTCCCGGCGACCAGTTCCACAACAACACCGGCATCCACGATTCTCAGTCGTGGCGCCCTTCGTGCAGCGCCGCCAAAATCGCGCGTCGATCGACGCGGCCGGCGACTTCGGTCTGGGTCTGGCGAATGACGGCCGTGTTGTCCCGCGTCACCTGCGGGCGCCTGGCCAGATGTTCCAACTCCCGCCGGACATATCCGCTCAACGACAGCCCCTGTGCCCGAGCCGCCTCGGCCAGAGCATCACGGACAGCGTCGGGGACGTCGCGGACCTGGATGACCTTGGACATGGCTCAGAGCCTACTCCCCTGTGGGTGCAACCTGCACCCACAGGGACACGGCTGGAGAGATTGATCGTCAGGCCAGGCCGTGCCGGCCAGGCTCCATCAGCATCTGCCTACGTCCAAAGGGCTAGGCCGGCCGGTCCGCACATTCGCTCCTGAGGAGCCACCCCAGACTTTCGGCCGGGTACGCTGCCGGTACGTCCTCTCGGAGCCCTCTTGCTCATCCGCGTCGGGCGGCATCCGGTGTCATCGAGGGCTCACCTTGAGTCCTACCGTACGAGCAGGAGGTTTGTCGTGCTGCTCGCCGTCGGAGCCGCGTTCATCTCGGCTGCACTCTTCGGCGCCAGTTCGGCCCTGCAGCAGGACGCCGCCAGCAGCGGCAGCAAGGATGACCTGTCGGGTGCCAGACTTCTCGTACGGTTGGCTCAGGAACCACGATGGTGGCTCGGGTTAGCGCTGAGTGCTGTGGCCTTCGCGTTGCACGCCGTGGCATTGGCGGGCGCGATGTTGGCCCTGGTCCAGCCCATCATCGTGAGCGGACTGGTGTTCGCGGTCTTCATTCGCGCGGCCTTCGAGCGACGCCTCCCACCTCGCTCGACTATCGGCTGGTGCCTTCTCACCTGGGCCGCCCTGGCCGGGTTCATCGCCGTGGTCGACACGGGCGCGCCCCAGCGCGCGGAGTTGAACCGGGCGGCCTGGTGTCTGGCCCTGGGTGTCGCGCTCGTCATGGGCACGTTTGTCGCTGCGCGTCAGGTTCGCCGCGACGAGCGCCGCGGCCAGTTGTTCGGCTTGGGCGCAGGCCTGTTCTTCGGGCTGGTCGCGGGTCTGGCCAAGGTGGTCCTCGGCCAAGCGTCATCCCAGTGGTGGCTCGTCGGGACGCACTGGCCGTTCTGGGCCCTGGTGCTTGTCGGGGTCGGGGCTATCATGCTCAATCAGCGCGCCTTCCAGGCCACCAGGCTCTCAGTCACCATGCCCGTGGTGAACATCGTCAACGTGATCGTCGCGATCGGCTTCGGTATGGCCGTCTTCGGCGAAGAGCTGTTCTCGACACCGCTCATTCTCGTTGTCGAAGTGATCGCGATTGTCGCGATGGGAGTCGGAGTCCGCCAACTCGCCAGGGGGACCAAGGATCAGGGGCATTCTCGACCTTCTCAGTCAGTCGAGGACAACCCCACCGCACCAGCCTGATGACCAAAAACCGTCGAAATGGGGCCTGGCTGAGCGCCCCTCTGACCAGGACGCTGTCAGAGCGGAGGTCAGATGCAGGCTTGAGAGTGATCACGCCGCGATCGGCGCGACGTTGCTCCCCTGCGGCCGAACGCAGGGTCGCCGACTGTTGTCCGGGCGGCTCAGGACCTCGGCGTCGCAGTTGACCCTCGGGTCACCTGGCCTCCGGAAGCACCCGGTGATGGCCAACAGATCTGCCCACCTGGTGGCGGGTTGGGCGCCATCGAGGGGGTTCAGAGCACGTGCCAGCCACGCTTGGTCTCCTCGAGCCGGTCGGGCCGGCCCCGAAGGCCGGGGAGCGGTAGTCGCAGCGGTGGGTCCCCAAGCTAGCCCCAATACCGTTCAGTTAAGACTACAGCGGTGTAGTTTGGGGGTTATGCCTCGTGGTGGTTGGCGTAAGCCTGAGTCGGATCGTCGGTTGTCGGATCTGGTGTCGGTGGGGGTGTTGACCCGGGT
>JBBQAB010000349.1:0-6513 GCA_038198385.1 Propionibacteriales bacterium | reverse complement strand
TTCTCCGACCTGCTCATCCAGGGCAACGGGCTGGCCAACGACGCTCACGACGCCATCCAGGGCTACGTCAGCCACGTGGCACCGCACCTCGCCGAACGAATGAGCCGCTGGGACGCCGACGAGCAGGGCGACATCTTCGCCGAGCACCGTCTTGACGAGCAGATCGCCAAGGGCCTGGAACGTAAGGTCTTCCTGCCCTCAGGTGGCTCGCTGGTCATCGACCGGACCGAGGCCATGACGGTCATCGACGTCAACACCGGCAAGTTCACGGGCTCCGGCGGCAACCTCGAGGCGACCGTCACCAGCAACAACCTGGAGGCGGCCGAGGAGATCGTCCGTCAGCTGCGGCTGCGTGACATCGGCGGCATCATCGTCATCGACTTCATCGACATGGTGCTCCCGAACAACCGCGAGCTGCTGCTCCGCCGTCTCGTGGAGTGCCTGGGCCGGGACCGCACCCGGCACCAGGTCGCCGAGATCACCAGCCTGGGTCTGGTTCAGATGACCCGGAAGAAGATCGGGACGGGTCTGCTCGAGGCCTTCGGCGCCGAGTGTGAGCACTGTCACGGGCGCGGCTTCGAGCTGCATGACGTCCCCGTGGACACCCAGAAGCAGGCCGACGGCGGGGCCCGCGAGCCGCGTCCGCGCGACCACCGCCGCGGTGGCGGTTCCGGTAACGGAGGCGGGGACAGCTCCGGTGGCGGTTCCGGTAACGGAGGCGGTCGGGACAACAACGGCGGTCGTGACAGCTCTGGCGGTCGGGACAACAACGGCGGTCGCGACAGCTCCGGCGGGCGGAACCACGGCGGTGGCTCCGGCGGGCTGCAGTCCGACCCGGCCCCGTCCAGTGACACCTCCAGCGACACCACTGGTGCCACCACCGAGCCGTCGACCGAGAACGAGGCCAGCTCCGGGTCGGGACGCGGTTCCGGCCGCGAACGCGGCCAGGGTGGACGGGGACGGGGACGTCGCTCCGGCGGTGGTTCCTCCTCGGGTGAGGCCGAGTCCTCCGCGGTCGAGTCGAGCCCGGCTGACCAGGGCCCGGTTGACCAGGGTGCGACCGACCGCGAGCCGGTGACCTCGACGGACGGCGCGCTGGAGTCGAAGGGCGAGAGCACGTCTGCGGCACCCACCGGGAGCACGTCCGAGTCGGCACCGGGAAGTGTCTCGGAGGCGCCGACCGAGAGCGCACCGGAGACGCCGACCGACGACACGTCGGAGGCGGGTCACACTGAGCCCGACGCTGAGGTGGTCAAGGCGCCGCGGGCCCGGCGCCGCCGGGCCGCCACCCGCGAGCAGGGTGCCCCGACTGTTCACGGAGCACCGTCCGACCAGGCGGCACCGTCGGACCAGGCGGCACCGTCGGACCAGGCGGCACCGTCGGACCAGGCGGCACCGTCTGACCAGGCGGCACCGTCGGACCAGGCGGCACCGTCGGACCAGCCGGCACCGGGGGTCCAGGCGGCTCCGGCGGCTGACCCCGCGGGCGAACCGGCTCCGCTGAGCTGACCGTTGGCGATCGCGCTCGTGGCGGCCCGACATACTGGGCCCATGAGCGCCGACGCCGACGTCCTGCCCGCCGAGCCTGGCCCGGTCCCGCTGGTGGTCGCGATCATCGGAGCGGGGCCCTCGGGCATCTACGCCGCCGAGGCGCTGAGCCAGCAGACGGCGGTGCCGGTCGAGGTGGCCGTGATCGACCGGCTGCCGGTGCCGTTCGGGCTGGTCCGCTACGGCGTCGCTCCCGACCACCACTCGATCCGCTCCATCCGCAACACCCTGGAGCGCACGCTGGAGAAGTCCGGGGTCCGCTTCTACGGCGACGTGACCATCGGGTCCGACCTCACCGTGGCCGAGCTGCGTGAGACCGTCGACGCGGTGATCTACGCCTACGGTGCGGGGAGCGACAAGCATCTCGACATCCCCGGTGAGGACCTGCTCGGGAGCATCGCCGCGCCGGAGCTGGTCGCCTGGTACTGCGGTCATCCTGACGTGCACCCCGACACCCACCAGCCGACCCCTGTGCGGCCAGGGGACTCCGGCGGGCCCGACACGACCACGACGGCGGCCGACGGCAGCGCGGTGGAGGTCCCGGCGGGGACCCCGCCGCCCGAGCAGCTGGTGCTCGGTGTCACCCACGCGGTCGTCGTCGGGGTCGGCAACGTCGCCCTGGATGTCGCCCGGGTGCTGATCAAGTCCGCCGCCCAGCTCGACGACACCGACATGGCCGACGACGTCCTGGAGACCCTGGCCGGGACCTCGATCACCGACGTCCACATCCTGGGTCGGCGGGGGCCCGCGCACACCACCTTTACCACTAAGGAGCTCCGCGAGCTGGGAGTGCTGGAGGGGGTCGAGGTCCGGGTCGACCCAGCCGACCTCGAGCTGGACGCGAGCAGCCTGGCCGTGGTGGGCCAGGACAAGGTCGCGGCCCGGAACGTGGCCGTGCTGCGGGAGTGGGCCGAGCGGCCGCGCTCGGACGCACCGCGCCGCGTCCACCTACACTTCTGGACCCGGCCGGTGGCCGTGCTCGGCGAGGACCGGGTCCGGGCCGTGGAGGTCGAGGCAACGGCGATCACGCCGTCGGGCGGGGTGACCGGGACCGGCCGGCGTCGCCAGATCGAGGCTCAGCTGGTGGTGCGGTCCGTGGGCTACCGCGGACTGGCGCTGCCCGGGGTGCCGTACGACGAGAGCACAGGACGGGTGCCCCACGCAGAGGGCCGGGTGATCCGCGACGGCGGGTTCTCGGCCGACGAGTTCGTCACAGGCTGGATCAAGCGTGGCCCGACCGGGGTGATCGGGACCAACAAGTCCGACGCCGTGGAGACCGTCTCCTCCCTGCTCAGCGACGTCCGCCGCGGGGCGGTCGACGTGCACGGCCGGTCCGGGGCCCTGGACGCCCTGCTGGCCGAGCGAGGGGTGCACGCCCTGGACATGCCGGCGTGGCACCGCATCGACGCGGCCGAGATCGAGCTGGGCCACACCCACGGGCGGCTGCGGACGACGCTGGCGCACCGCCGCGAGCTCCTGGCCGCGGCGGAGGACCACGCCGACCCGCACTGAGCGGCGGGTCGCAACGGGGGTCAGCCGCCGTTGGGGGGTGCGACCAGCTTGCCCAGCAGGTCGCGCAGGGTCTGGGTCGGGTCGTACGTGATCCCGGCGTGCACGGGGGAGGGCTGCACCACCGTGCTGCGGGGGGCGGTCAGCATCCCGAAGCGGGTGGCCAGCCCGGCGTTCTCCCGGGCCGAGCCCACCGGGTGCCGACAGGCCTCGGCGACCGCCTCGGCTGACCGCCGCACTGCGTCGAGGTCGACGTCTGCAGCCAGGGCCCGCAGCCGTACGTCGTCCACCACCACCGCTGCCTGCAGAAACTCCAGCGCCTGGCAGTAGAGCACGATGCCCACGTTGATGAACTCGCCCCGCTCGACCCGGGGCACCGCCCGCAGGACGGCGTACTGGAACGCGTGCCGGGTCACGGGAGCCACCGCTGCGCCGCCGCCAGCCGGGCGGTCAGGTAGTCCGCGTACGTCACCCGGGCCGCCGCTGCGTCGGCCGGGGCCCGGGGGTCGGGCCGCCTCGGGTCGGGGCTCAGCCACGCATCGGGCACCTGGTCCAGGACGGTCCTGAGCAGCTCGCGGGTCACGCGTCGGCTCAGCGCGGCGTGCACCGTCTGCGGGTCCCCGCGGTCGGCAAGGACGTGGTCGCCGTAGTTGTAGGCCGACTCGGCGAAGGCGGTGACGCTGCCCCAGGAGTGGTGGAAGCGCAGACAGGCCCCGTGGTCGATGGCCCAGAGCTGGCGATGCCAGATCAGCAGGTTGGTGTTACGGGCACTCCGGTCGACGTTGGCCACGAAGGCGTCCAGCCAGACCACCGCGGCGGCGACCTCGGCCGGGACCCCGAAGGCCGCGTCGTAGCCCACCGAGCCGGGGAGGAAGTCCACGGCCAGGTTGGTACCGGCGCTGGCGGTGACGAGGTCCTGCACCTCCTGGTCCGGCTCGCGCCGCCCGATCTCGGGGTCCACCTCGATCAGGGCCAGCTCGGGCACCGCGATCCCCAGGGCCCGGCCGAGCTCGCCGACCACGATCTCGGCCACCAGCGCCTTGGGCCCCTGGCCTGCGCCGGTGAACTTCACCACGTAGGTGCCGAGGTCGTCGGCCTCGACCAGACCCGGCAGCGAGCCGCCCTCCCGTAACGGGGTCAGGTAGGCGGTGGCGACGACGCGGGGAAGCACGCGCTCAACCTAGTGGTCGGGGGCCCCGTACGCGGATGTGGTCGGCCGACGGCTGCGGATCCGGGATGATGGAGACAAGGTCAGGAGCGGGTGCGGCTCGGACAGGGTCGCGGTTTGACCCGGTTCGGCTCGCCCCGTAATGTTGAGCTTCGGTGTGCGCTGCGGCGTGTGCCTTGGGATGGGCTCGTGTGCAAGCCGGGTCGACATCCACTCCAGATGACATCGAAGAGAGTAGGTCAGGCGTGTACGCGATCGTGCGTAGTGGCGGCCGCCAGCACAAGGTCGCCGTCGGCGACGTCCTCGAGATCGACAAGGTCGACGACGCCGTGGGTTCGAATCTGAACCTGCAGGCTCTTCTCCTCGTCGACGGCGAGAGCGTCACGTCGGACAGGTCCGCGCTGGAGTCCGTGTCGGTCACCGCCGAGGTTCTGGCGGCCACCAAGGGTCCGAAGATCCACATCCTGAAGTACAAGAACAAGACCGGATACCGGAAGCGCCAGGGTCACCGTCAGCGGTACACCCAGGTCAAGGTCACCGGTATCGAGAGCTGAGGCGACGACATGGCACACAAAAAGGGCGCATCCTCCACCCGTAACGGGCGGGATTCCAACTCCCAGCGGCTGGGCGTCAAGCGCTTCGGCGGCCAGCTCGTGAACGCCGGCGAGATCATCGTCCGCCAGCGCGGCACCCACTTCCACCCCGGTGACGGTGTGGGTCGCGGCAAGGACGACACCTTGTTCGCGCTCCGTCCGGGGCACGTCGAGTTCGGCACCAAGCGTGGCCGCCGCGTCGTGAACATCCTCGTTCTCGCCGAGGCGACCGCTTCGGTCTGAGCTCCGCCCCTGAACGACTGATCAGGACAACCGAGAAGGGTGGCCCCGCTCCTGGGGCCGCCCTTCTCGCGTTTCCGCTGATCCCACCCCAACCGGAAGGAGGCACACCATGGCCATTCCCAGCTTCGTCGACCAGGTCACCCTGCACGTGTACGGCGGTAACGGGGGCAACGGCTGCGCCTCCGTCCACCGGGAGAAGTTCAAGCCCCTCGGTGGTCCCGACGGCGGCAACGGCGGCGGTGGCGGCTCGGTCATCCTGCGCGTGGACGGCGACCTCACCACACTGGTCGACTACCACCGGCAGTCCCACCGGCGGGCCACCAACGGCCAGCCGGGTCGCGGGGACCACAACAACGGCGCCACCGGTGAGGACATCGTCCTGGCCGTGCCCGACGGCACCGTCATCTCCGACGCCGAGACCGGCGAGCAGCTGGCCGACCTGACGGGCGAGGGCGCCGAGCTTGTCGTGGCCCAGGGCGGACGCGCCGGCCTCGGCAACGCGGCCCTGGCCTCCAACACCCGTAAGGCCCCCGGCTTCGCCCTGCTGGGCGAGGAGGGCGAGACGCGGATCGTCGTCCTCGAGCTCAAGGTGGTGGCCGACATCGGTCTGGTCGGCTTCCCCAGTGCGGGCAAGTCCTCCCTGGTCGCCGCGATCTCGCGGGCCCGACCCAAGATCGCGGACTACCCCTTCACCACCCTGATCCCCAACCTGGGTGTGGTCGTGGCGGGTGAGACCACCTACACCGTCGCCGACGTGCCCGGTCTGATCGAGGGCGCCAGCGAGGGTCGCGGCCTGGGTCATGACTTCCTCCGCCACATCGAGCGCTGCGCCGCCTTGGTGCATGTCATCGACTGCGCCACCTTCGAGCCCGGGCGGGACCCGCTCACCGACCTCGACGTGATCGAGGGGGAGCTGTCCGCGCACGGCGGCCTGGAGGACCGGCCGCGGCTGGTCGCGCTGAACAAGGTCGACATCCCCGACGCGCACGAGCTGGCCGACCTGGTCGCCGGTGACCTCCGGGCCCGGGGTCTGCAGGTGTTCGAGGTCTCGACCAAGAGCGGCCAGGGCCTGCAGGGTCTGCAGTTCGCCATGGCCGAGCGGGTCGCCGCCCGTCGGGCCGCGATGCCCCCGGTCGCGCCGCCCCGCATCGTCATCCGGCCCCGCTCGGTGTCGCCGAAGGACGAGTTCAGCGTCAAGCAGGAGGGTGAGCTTTGGCGCGTACGCGGGGACAAGCCCGAGCGCTGGGTGCGGCAGACCGACTTCAACAACTTCGAGGCGGTCGGCTACCTCGCCGACCGGCTCAACCGGATCGGGATCGAGGACCGGCTCCTCGAGCTCGGCGCCCGGGCCGGGGACGCGGTCGCCATCGGCGGCAACGACGCCGTGGTGTTCGACTACGCACCGCAGATGGACGCCGGGGCCGAGATCCTCAGCCGCCGCGGCGAGGACCA
>JBBQAB010000348.1:0-2293 GCA_038198385.1 Propionibacteriales bacterium | reverse complement strand
TCGCAGGTTCGAATCCTGCTGGGGGCGCATCTTGCCTAGTCAGGTAATGCTGCGTGGTCGCCCCAGGATCGAGATTACCAGTTATAGTCCCCACAATGGCCTCAAAGAAGCCCAGCCAGGTCGGCCTTGTCGGACCCAAGGTCTCGGCCCAGGTAGCGAGCAGTCACCGCGATGTCGCGGTGGCCCAGCCAGTCAGCAATGCGTGCCATCGGTACGCCTTGCTCGTGCAGCAACGAGGCGAGTGTATGGCGGAAGGTGTGGGGCGTGGCCCACGGGTACCCCGCCGCGCGTATGACCGCCGCCAGCGCGTTGGCTCTGTTGCTCTGCTCCCACCGAGCTTCCGGGTCGGCGAGGGCCGGGGAGGCAAACACGAGTCCTTCGGTGCCCTGCCGGTCGGCCCGAGCGCGTAAGCGCTCCGCCAGCCAGTGGGAGAGGTTTAAGCGTCTATAGGCTCGCTCCGTCTTGGTGCCCTTCACTACTACCGACCCGGCTGCGAGGTCGAGATCGGACCAGCGCAGCGCCCGGGCCTCGCTGATCTGAAGCGCGACGATCAGATTCGGCGGGAAATTCGAACCGTGGTGGAGCGCGGCTGGCTCGCCAAGGGCAGCGTGCAGGAGTGTCTCGTGGTGCCGAACGGGATCAACCTGGGCCAAAACGTACGAGGCCGCTGGTCACCATGCCGGGTCCACCGTGGTGGGGCCGAGGTGGACCGCCAAGGCCAGTGGCAGGCCCTCGTGCCGGACCAGATCTGGTCCACCTAGCGCCACTCACAGGCGTGCGGCTGGACAGTATTCAGTCCAGCGGTGGACAAGATCAGGTCATCGGAACGGCTCTGACTAGGAGCAACGGTTCTCTCCTCTCTTCTCTTTCTTGGGAGAGGTACAGGAAAAGGCCAGGACAACCCGAAGGGGGTCCACCCGCCTTGGCGGTGGACCGCACCAAGGGGTCTTGGGCGTGCAGCGACAGGTAGCTGGGGTACCCGCTCCGCGGTGCCCGAGCTCGAACTGGCGAGGGTGAGCGATGACCACCACGTCACTTCCTTGCACACCGCTGACGCGGCGCGTGCGTGGGGCGGGCTGCCCAGCGGCCGCTGAAGAGTCATTGCCGACCTCAGCAAGAGCCAAGCGAGTGAGCAAGACGTTGGCGGTATCGGGGGCGATGACGGGGTCGGGGCTCTGAAACCGTGGCAGAATCTCTTGCGCAAGCTAAGACAGCCGGTTCCCTTACCGGTTCGTCAGGGGGTCATACCCCCACCCCTTGCGGCAGATGCGGCATGTCGGCATTGGTGACGTTGGCACTGGCCTTCCCTGTCGCCACCGAAGGGCCAGCCGAGACGGTTTGGGTTTGACGCCTTGGCCCGAAATCCCACGACGGGCGTCCCCCGGGGAGGCAACCTCCGCCACGTGATGGGCTACTTGAGCCGGCGGACGGACTCCACTGGGTCGCCCTCGATCAGGGGCGCGTTCTCGCAGCCCAGGTCTCCGCGCATCGGCCTGTTGGTCCGTGCGAACCGACTGGGTCGGTTGGCGTAAGTCCGACCGGGAGCGTCCGGACGGTCTGTCTCGCAACGGACCCGCCAGGAGCAAACGGCTAGTTGGAAGGGTTCATTGGCCTCGCATCTGGCCCTGTGCGGTGATGCTTCGGACATCACATCAGGTGCGGGACCAGTCTCCGGGGTGACAGACCCGGTGATTGAAGCCGAGCCTCGCAGTCGGAGTCAGGAAGCGATTCATGCTGAAGTCGATCTTGCCCAATGTGTAGACGACAGCAGGTAGCTCTGCCATCCTCATCCTTCAAGACTCCGTGCCGTTCGCTTGTGGCTCGGCGGACTCAATCTTTTACCGGGCTGCCCAGCTAGCTGATCCCGACGAATGTCATACGGGAGCGCTCTTATCAAGTCATGTGTTCGACCGTCGATGTAAAGGGAGCCTGGTCATGGTTGCTGTTGGGTACGCAAAGCTGCTTGAGGCGTGTACGCCGGGCGGGTCGTCGGTGCTCGTGTCGAGGACGGACCTGCGCCCCGCGGCGGGGGTCCTGGCGGGGATTGCGCCGGCACGGTTCGTGGACGGGACGCGCGGGGTGTACGCGTACGAGACCCGTTTTGACGGTGCCGACGCGGTGTCGGCGGTGGTAGTCGACTCCAAGGGGTCGGCGCTGAACCGGGTGGAGGCGAGCCTGTCTCAGGCCATCGCCGACGGCGATCCTCTGCTGTCGAAAACGCCGCATCTTCGCCTGACCTACCGGGACCGCGACCCGGTCACCGAGATGGATCTGCCGCACCGGTTCACCGACG
>JBBQAB010000347.1:0-3886 GCA_038198385.1 Propionibacteriales bacterium | reverse complement strand
GGGCGTGCCGTGGCCGTCGTTGAAGACGTGACCCAGGTGGGAGTCGCAGGTTCCACAGCGCACCTCGACGCGGGTCATGAACGTCGTGCGGTCCTCGATGTAGCGGACCCGGTCCTCGGCCAGCGGCGCGAAGAAGGACGGCCAGCCGCAGTGGCTGTCGAACTTGGTCTCGCTGCGGAACAGCTCGGCGTGGCAGGCCTTGCAGCGGTAGACGCCCTCGGTGTGGGTGTCGGTGTACTCACCGGTGAAGGCGCGCTCGGTGCCCGCCTCACGAAGCACCTTGTACTCCATCGGGGTGAGTTGGGCACGCCACTCCTGCTCGGACTTGACGACCTTGCCCACCTGGGCGGCGGGGCTGGTGTCGGCGGTACGGGTGTCGTCGAGCTCAGTCATGGCTTCTCCTAGGACAGAAACAGTGCAGCGGGTGACGCTGACCTCTGCGCAACGACGGTCGCGGCGGGTCTGTTCCAGGCTAGTCGCCTATGCTGACCCGATGCCGGTGCCCGCGGTCGAACTTCAGGTCGGTGACCGGATGGTCCGGGTCACCAGCCCCGACAAGGTCTACTTTCCCGATGCCGGGCTGACCAAGCTGGACATGGTGTCCTACGTCCAGACGGTCGGGGACGGCATCTTCGCCGCCCTCCAGGACCGGCCCGTGACCATGGAGCGCTGGCCCGGGGGCTATCGACCCGACGTGCAGCTGAGCACCCGGGGCGGCCCCAACCACGAGGCCTTCTACCAGAAGCGGGCGCCCAGCAAGGGGATGCCGGACTGGGTGGAGACCGTCACCGTCACCTTCCCCTCCGGCCGGACCGCCGACGAGGTCTGCGCCACCGAGCTGGCCACGGTGGTCTGGATGGCCAACCTGGGCACCCTCCGCTACCACCCGTGGCCGAGCCGGAGGCCCGACACCGACCGGGTCGACCAGCTGCGGATCGACCTCGACCCGCAGCCGGGCACCGACTTCCGCGACGCCGTCATCGTCGCCCACGAGCTGCATACGGTGCTGGCCGACGCCGACCTCGTGGGCTTCCCCAAGACCAGCGGCGGGCGGGGGCTGCACGTGTTCGTCCCGATCGAGCCCGCGTACGGCTTCACCGAGGCCCGGCACGCCGTGATCGCCCTGGGCCGGGAGCTGGCCCGCCGGATCCCCGAGCAGGCCACCGTCAACTGGTGGAAGGAGGAGCGCGGGGAGCGGATCTTCGTCGACTTCAACCAGATGTCCCGGGACCGCACCATCGCCTCGGCGTACTCGATCCGGCCCACTCCGCTGGCGCAGGTCTCCGCCCCGCTGGACTGGAACGAGCTCGACGACGTCTCCCCGGAGGACTTCACCATCGCCACCATGCTGACCCGGTTCGCGGAGCGCGGCGACGTCTGGGCCCCGTTCTACGCCCAGACCCCGCAGAGCATCGACGCGGCCCTGGAGATGTACGCCCGCGACGAGCGCGAGCTGGGCACCGGGAAGTACGGCGGGGCCGAGATGCCCTACCCGCCCGACTACCCCAAGATGCCGGGCGAGCCCTCACGGGTCCAGCCGAGCCGGGCCCGAGCCGACAACCCGGACTTCGCCGCGGAAACGTAGCGCCAGCGGAGGGGCGGTCTCGGCGCTGAGCGGGGACACGGTCGGCGCCCCGCGACTGGCAATGGATTTCGGGGTGGGACGCCTAGGACCGCCGGCGGTAGCTGGTGAACAACGCCCCGTCGTCGCCGAGCAGGGCGAACTCGAGCCGGAAGTCCAGACTCTTGCCGAACCCGGCCCCGCTCGTGCTCCGCAGCCCGGCCCCGCCCACGACCACCGGGGCCAGGGTGAGCGACATCTCGTCGACGAGCCCGGCGGCGAGCAGGTCGCGGTGCAGTCGTGGTCCGCCCTCGCAGAGCAGCCGGGGGAGACCGCGGCCGGCCAGGTTGTCCAGCACCGAGACGAGGTCGACGTCCGGGGTGTGAGTGTCCACCACCTCGATCCCGGCCTCACGCAGCGGTTCGAGCTCCTCGGCGGTCTTGCCCGAGGTCGTGACCACGATGACGGAGCCGCCGGCTCCCGGGTCGGTGGCCGCGACGGTCGGGTCCAGCCGGGCGGTCTTGCTGATGATGACCAGGGTGGGGAAGGGGGCCAGTCCCTCGGCCAACCGCAGCTCCGACTGCCAGGGGGCCAGGGCGACCGCCCGGTAGCCCTCGTCACGGACCGTGCTCGCGCCGACCACGATCGCGTCGGACAGGGCCCGGTGGAGCGCGAAGACGGCCTGGTCACTGGGGGTGTTGATGCTGCCCGACCGGCCGTCGGGCCCCTGCACCGACCCGTCGAGGGAGGACACGAAGTTGCTGCGCAGCCAGGGGCGGTCCTCGCGTACGGGGTGCCGGTAGAGCTCGACCAGATCGGCATCGGCCAGGGCACGGGGCTCCCCGCCCCCGCGGTCGAACAGGAGTCGCATCGCGCCATCGTGCCACAGCGCGCCCGGCCGCTCGTGAAACCCACGTAGACGTGGGTTTCGGCCCCTCTGCGCGGGTTGCAAGCCGGGTCAACCGGTCGAAACCTGTGCCGAGTCTGGGCATCCCGGGGGCCGCTGCGGACGCCGGGGCCAACCAACAGCCCGGATCGCAGACCGGGGGTGGCAGGATGCCGTCATGAGCAAGGATCCTGACGACACCAACCGCGACGAGAGCCCCGACCCCGCCCGCACCATGAGCCCGCTCTCGGAGCTGCTGCGGCTGCCGGCGGGGGTGGTGGACATGACCACGATGGACACCCACGCGACGCCGGGGTTCCCGGGGTCGAAGTCGGACGCGAAGAAGCTGACCAAGGCCTTGGCCCCCGAGCTCAGCGAGCTGCAGGAGCGGCTGTTCGCCCAGGGCCGGGCGGGGCTGGCCGGTGCGAAGCGGGTCCTGGTCGTGCTGCAGGGCATGGACACCTCCGGCAAGGGCGGGGTCATCCGGCACGCCATCGCGATGGTCGACCCGCAGGGGGTCTTCATCACCTCGTTCAAGGCCCCGACCAAGGTCGAGCTCTCGCACCCGTTCCTCTGGCGGATCGAGCGCCAGCTGCCCGAGGCGGGCATCATCGGGATCTTCGACCGCTCGCACTACGAGGACGTGCTCATCGCCCGGGTCAACAACCTGGTCGACGAGGACGTCTGGAGCGCGCGCTACGAGGAGATCAACGCCTGGGAGGACCACCTCGTCCAGACCGGCACCGTGCTGGTGAAGTGCTTCCTGCACATCTCCCCGGACACCCAGAAGGAGCGGCTCGAGGCGCGGCTGGACGACCCGACCAAGCACTGGAAGTACAACCCCGGCGACGTCGACGAGCGCGCCAAGTGGCCGGCCTACAGCGCGGCCTATGAGGCGGCCCTGGAGAGCTGCAGCACCCAGCACGCGCCGTGGTACGTGATCCCGTCGGACCGCAAGTGGTACCGCAACTGGGCTGTGGCCCAACTCCTGCTCGAGCACCTGCGGGTCCTCGACCTGCAGTGGCCGATCGCCGACTTCGACGTCGAGCACGAGCGGGTGCGGCTCTCCGCCACCTGACCGGCGGACCGAGGGTCAGCCTTCGCGCAGCTCGCCCCAGGCGTGCCAGTGGTCGAGCCCGACCTGCACGCTCACCCGCGGGCTCGGTGGGCGTTGCCCGTGTAGTACAGGGAGACTCGGTCGGTGTCACGCAGGTCCACGTCCTCGCCGATCGCGACCACGTGGCCCTGGACGCTCGCCTGGGTGTACCAGCTGTCCACCGAGAGGGCGGTCAAGGAACCCCGCGTCGCGGCGCCGGTGGTTCAGGCGGGCCCGGGTGGCGTCGAGACCGAGCAGGACGCGGCCGTCGTCCTCCAGGAGATACCGGGTGGCGACCGTCACCGGACGCCCGTCGGCGGCCACGGTCGCCATGACCGCGGGG
>JBBQAB010000346.1:0-3878 GCA_038198385.1 Propionibacteriales bacterium | reverse complement strand
GAGGACGGCACCTGGGGCCCGGCCGCCGCCGAAGCCCTGACCGGCGACGTCGGCTGGCAGCTGAGCTGACCGTCTGACTGCACCCGCCGAGCACCCCAGAGCAGCACCCCAGACCCGTACCAGGGCTTGGGACCGGGACCCCGGAGGCCACCGCCTCCGGGGTCTCGCCGTCTCCGGGGGGTGCCGTCTCCGGGGGGTGCCGGGCGCCCGGGGTCGCAGGGTCCTGGGAGGTCGCTGGCGTCCGGTGGATGCGGTCTCCGACCTGGTCATCGCACCCCGACCTGGGGGGTCGCGGAGCTCAAGGCCGCTGGTGAACCGCCAGCGGCAGCACGGCACTCGCCCCGGCTTGGGCCAGGAGACTCCCGGCGACCGTCATGGTCCACCGGCTCCGGATCAGGTCGTCGACCAGCAGCACGGGCCCGTCGAACCGTACGGCGGGGCCCAGGGTCGTGCGGTACAGCAGGTCCTTGGCCCGTGCCGTCGAGGAGGAGTCGCTGGCCGGCGGCGGGCCGGTCACCTCCAGCGCGTCGACCAGAGGCAGCCGTCCGACGGTGGCCAGGTGCTCGGCGACCGAGCGTACGAGGGTCGGGAAGCGCCGGGACGGCATGGGCACCACCGCGACCGGGCGCAGCCAGCTGGTCGACCAGCGCTTGAGCACCTGCACCATGGCGTCGAGGACGACCTGCGGTGCCGGTCCGTCCCCCCGCCACAACGACTCCAGCTCGGCGGACCAGGCCGGGTCGTCGGCGAAGGCCAGCGCCCGGCCGGGGACCAGGAAGCCGATCTTGCCCTTGCGGTCCGGCAGACCCGCCGGCCACAGCTTCCGCGGCTCGACGACGACGTCCTGCCCCCGGAAGTAGGCTGCCGCGAGCTCCACCGCCTCCACCGACGGGTGCGCACCCGGGTCCGGGAGCTGGCCGGTGCAGACCGAGCACTGCCCACACGGGCGCGGGTCGGGGTCGTCCAGCGCCAGCTGCAGGAACTGCATCAGGCAGCCCTCACCGTGGGCGTAGGAACGCATCAGACCGGCCTCGGTCGCCCGCACCTGGCGCAGAGCCGTCCACTTGGCCTCGTCGTAGTACCAGGGCTTGCCGGTGGCCACCCAGCCTCCGGACGTCCGCTGCACGACGTCGTCGACGGCCAGGATCTTCAGCATGGTCTCGAGCCGCCCACGGCGGATGGCGGTGGCGTTCTCGATCGCCGGGACCGACTGCGGCTCCTCCCCCAGCGCGTCCAGGATGCGTTCGACCTGGGGCTCGTCCGGGATGCCGGCGGTCGCGAAGTAGTCCCAGATCGCCTCGTCCGCCGCAGCCGGCACCAACACTGCGAGGGCATCGTCCAGGGCCCGACCGGCCCGGCCGACCTGCTGGTAGTAGGCCACCGGTGAGGCGGGCGACCCGAGGTGCACACAGAAGGCGAGGTCCGGCTTGTCGTAGCCCATCCCGAGGGCCGACGTGGCCACCAGCGCCTTCACCTTGTTGTCCCGGAGCCGGTCCTCGAGCTCCTCACGGTTGGGAGTCTGACCGGAGTAGGCAGCGACGTCGAGACCCTGGTCGCGCAGGAAGCCGGTGACGCGCTCGGTCTCGGCGACGGTCAGGACGTAGACGATCCCGGAGCCGGGCAGTGACCGCAGAGCCTCGGCAACCCAGGCGTACCGCTGCAGCACGGTGAGTCCCGGGACGACGGCCAGCCGCAGCGACGCGCGGGCCAGTGACCCCCGCAGGGTGATCGTGTCCTCACCGAGCTGTCCCGCGACGTCGACGGTGACGCGCTCGTTGGCTGTGGCGGTGGTGGCCAGGACCGGAGTTCCCGGGGCCAGAGCCAGCAGGGTCCGGGTCAGGCGCTGGTAGTCGGGCCGGAAGTCGAACCCCCAGTCGGAGACGCAGTGCGCCTCGTCGATGACGAGCATCCCGCACGAGGCGAGCAGGGCGGGCAGCTGGCGGGCGAACGACGGGTTGGACAGCCGTTCGGGGGAGATGAGCAGCACATCGATCCGCCCATCCCGTACGTCGGAGAGCACCTGGCCCCAGTCGTCGACGTTGGTGGAGTTGACCGTGGCTGCCCGCAGTCCGGCCCGCTCGGCCGCAGCGATCTGGTCCCGCATCAGGGCCAGCAACGGCGAGACGACCAGCGTCGGTCCCCCGCCCCCGGCCCGCAGCGCCGCCGTGGCGGCCCAGTAGACCGCCGACTTCCCCCAGCCGGTCGCCTGCACCACGAGCACGTGCCGCCGGTGATCCACCAGCTCCTGAACCGCTCGGATCTGGTCCTCCCGGGGGCGCGCGTCCGGACCCGCCATCGCCCGGATCGTGGTGGCGAGATGGCCGGCGGCGTCGAGCGGGGTGGCCGGTGCGGTGGTGGTCATGGCTCCATCCTGCCGTCTGGGGCTGACAACGACGCCGACGGCGACGGCGGGCTGTGGACAGCCCGGCTGATCCGCATCCTGGGGATGGTCCCCCGCTGGCCGACGTCGGCCCCCGACACCTCCAACCGGCTTGCACAACTATTGTGCACAAGAATTATGCACGCTATCGTCGAGCGCATGACCCACCCGCCGTACGCCGGACTGCAGCTGGACGCGACCGCGGTCCGGGTCCTCGCCCACCCCTTGCGGTCACGGCTGCTGAGCCGGCTGCGGGTGAAAGGCCCCGGCACTGCGACCGAGCTGGCGGAGGCGCTCGGGACCAACACGGGCGCCACCAGCTATCACCTTCGGCGGCTGGAGAGCGTGGCGCTGGTGACCGACACCGGTGAAGGTCAGGGCAAACGTCGGCTGTGGCGGGCCAGCACCGACTTTCACGCCTGGCGCCGCTCTGACTTCATCGACGACGACGACGCCTCGACGGCGACGGGCTGGCTCGAGCGCTTCTACCTCAGTCAGCTGGCGGCGCGATCGGAGGCCTGGCAGGACACCCTGGACTCCTGGCCGACGCCCTGGGTCGACGCCCTGGGGCTGGAGGACAGCATGGTGCAGGTCACGCCAGCCCAGCTGACCGAGCTCCGCCGAGAGCTCGACGCCCTGGTCGCTCGCTACCGCCACGCCGGCGACGATGATCCCCTCGCTCGCCGGGTCAGCCTCTACTCCTACGCGGTCCCCACGGACCTCACCCCGCCGGCCTCTGCGCCGGCCGCCCCGCCGGAGCAGCCGTGACCCGCCCGCTCACTCCGGCTGCGGCCCGGCGTCGCCTGCTGGTGCTCACCTTCACCCGCTGGCTACCGGTCGGCCTCACCTTCGGCCTGACCACGCTGATCCCGCTGCAGCGCGGCCTGAGCCTGTCGCAGCTGGCCGTCATCCTCTCGGCGCAGGGTTTCGTGGTCCTGGCCCTGGAGCTGCCGACCGCCGGGCTCGCCGACACCATAGGCCGCCGGCCGGTGCTGGTCCTCGCCGGCATCCTGGCCGTCGCCTCGGGCGTGGTCTTCCTCTCCGCCCACACCCTGGGGGCGTTCGTCCTCGCCCTGGTCCTGCAGGGCATGTTTCGCGCCCTCGACTCCGGTCCGCTGGAGGCCTGGTACGTCGACACCGCCCTGGCCGGCCACCCCGGCACCACCGTGGAGCGGCCGCTGAGCCAGGCGGCCACCGTCCTGGGGCTCAGCATCGCCGGCGGGGCCCTGGTCTCCGGCGGGCTGGTGGCCTGGCACCCGTTCGGCTCGGGCAGCGCGCTGCTACTGCCGTACGCGCTGGCGATCGGGCTGTATGTGGTCAACGCCCTGCTCGTCGGTCTGCTCGTCTGCGAACCCACCCGATCCGGCGGCGCCCGCGCTGCCCTGACCTCGGCCCGCGAGGCGCCGCAGGTGGTGGCGGCGGGGATCCGCCTGCTGCGGGCGGGGACGGTCCTGCGCAGCCTGGTCCTGGTCGAGGTGTTCTGGTCGGTGGCCATGAT
>JBBQAB010000345.1:0-3503 GCA_038198385.1 Propionibacteriales bacterium | reverse complement strand
GCGCACGGCCGACGACGAGCGGCGGTTCGCCGTGCTCCAGGACGAGCTCGGCTCCCGGCTGCCGGCCACGGTCGCGGCCTACCTGTCGAGCGCGGACGAGCCCGGAACGCTCCAGCTCGTGGCCTGGCTGGCCGCCCACGGCGTCGAGGTGCTGCTGCCCGTCCTGAGCTTTCCCGACGGCCGGGCCCGGCCCGAGCCGACCTGGGCGCCGTACGCCGGCCCCGAGGGGCTGAGGACCGGGCGGCTCGCCGTCCTGGAGCCCACCAGCGACCCGGTCCTCCCCGAGCGGCTCGCGACCGCGGCCGTGGTGGTCTGCTCCGGCCTGGCGGCGAACCGGGCGGGCGACCGGCTGGGACGGGGCGGCGGCTGGTACGACCGGGCCGTTACCTACGCCGCCCCCGACGCCGCGCTGTGGGTGCTGCTCAACGACGACGAGGTGCTGGCCGCCATCCCCACCCAGCCGTGGGACCGCCGCGTGGACCTGCTGGTCACCCCGGGCGGGGCGATCCGGTGCCCGAGCGCGGCCGGTTGAGCCTGAGCCACCCTGGATGTGCGACACCAGCGGCGCCGCGGCCACGCCGCCCAGCGTGGCGATGCGCGCCCCTGCTCCCCTGGTGACACGGATCCAGGGTCAGACGATCCGGAACCCGTCGTCGCCCACCGGTGGCACGTCGAGGACGAAGATCTCGGTGACGCGGGCGTGCCGCGGCCCGTGGCCGGCCCAGGCGACCATCTGTGCCACCAGCTCAGCGGGCCCCTCGAAGACGGCCTCGACCGAGCCGTCGGGCCGGTTGGTCACCCAGCCCGCCACCCGCCGGGTTCGGGCCTCCCCGCGGCAGGTATCACGGAAGGAGACGCCCTGCACCCGGCCCCGGACCACCACCCGCCGGCGAACAAGCCCCGGCGCGTCCGCCGCCGGTTCGGGAGATGGCACACCGGGCTCGAGGGACTCCCCCACCAGCGGGCTCAGACGCCGGTGACGTTCTTGCGCAGGCCCCGGCTCTCCTCGGAGCGCCGGGCGAAGATCTGACCGTCGCGGATCTGGATCTCGTAGGCCGGCTGCGGCCGGGTCGCCGGTCCGGCCACCACGGACCCGTCCAGGGCAAACTCGCTGCCGTGCCAGGGGCAGGTGAAGCAGCCGTTGCGCATCTCCCCCTCCGACAGCGGGCCGCCGCGGTGGGTGCAGCGGTCGGCCACGGCCACGACCTGTCCGCTGGGGTCCCGGGTCAGGGCGAGCGGCACGCCGCCGACGTCGCCGGCGGTGGCCTTCCCGGCCAGCACGTCGGCCTCCGGACCCACCGGGGTCCACTCGTCGGGTGAGTGCTGGAAGGCGGTGGTGTCGACCCCGACCCCGAGGGCGTACGACAGGTGGCCGCCGAGCCAGCCGGCGCCGGTCAGGACGGTCCCGCCGACCGCGGACAGCGCGATCCCGAGCCCGTTGTGCCCGCCGCGACGCGCGAACCAACTGCCCGCGTACGCCCCGATGGCCAGGTAGTTGAGTCCGGCGTGGACCAGCCCGACCCGCCGCTCACCCTCGGAGGTGTAGCTCCAGTCCGACAGTCCGGTCAGTGCCGTCGGCAGGGCCGACAGCAGTCCGATCCCGATCAGCCGCCGGGCGCCGTCCTGCTCACCCACCATGTCGAAGACCACCGCCGCACTCCAGGAGCCGATCGGCAGCGCGACCAGCAGCGGGTGCACCGAGTGCCCGACCGCCGTGCCGCTGGCCAGGTCGGTGACCTTGCGGCTGGCGAACACTGTGTCGGCGACCTTGTCCACCAGGGCCGCGGGCGCGTCCAGCCCGGTGTTCTTCTCGATGGCGTTGGCCCACCGGTCGAGGGTCTGGGCGAGAGTCATGGCGTCCTCCGGGGTGCGGGTGGCAACGGGCGTACGGGGTGGGTCACGGCTGCAGGATGATCTTGATGGCGCCGTCGGTCTTCTTCTGGAAGATGTCGTACATGTGCGGGGCCTCGCTGAGGGGGACCCGGTGGGTGGCGAAGCTGTCCACCCCGAGCGGGTCGGCGTCGGTGAGCAGCGGCAGGATCTCGGGCACCCAGCGCTTGACGTTGGCCTGACCCATCCGCAGCTGGATCTGCTTGTCGAACAGGCTCATCATCGGCATCGGGTCGGCCATCCCGCCGTAGACCCCGCTGAGGGAGACGGTGCCGCCGCGACGGACGAGCTCGATGGCGGTGTGGATCGCCGCGAGCCGGTCGACGCCGGCCCGCTCGAACACGGGCCGGGCCACCGCGTCGGGCAGCAGCCCGGCCATCCGCTGGACCAGCGAGGCGGCCGGGGAGCCGTGCGCCTCCATGCCCACCGCGTCCAGCACCGCGTCGGCCCCGCGGCCGCCGGTCATCTCCTGGACCACGGCCAGCAGGTCGTCTCCGTGCTCGTTCAGGTCGATCACCTCGACGCCGTGGGCGCGGGCCCGGTCGATCCGCTCGGGCACCAGGTCGATGGCGATGACCTGGCCGATGTCCTTCTGCTGCGCGATCCGGGTGGCCATGTCCCCGATCGGACCCAGCCCCAGCACCAGCAGCGAGCCGCCGGCCGGGACGTCGGCGTACGCGACCCCCTGCCACGCGGTCGGCAGCACGTCGGACAGGTAGACGAACCGGTCGTCGGAGGGGCCCTCGGGCACCTTGATGTGGGTGAACTGGGCCTGCGGCACCCGGAGGTACTCCGCCTGGCCGCCGGGCACCTGCCCGTAGAGCTTGGAGTAGCCGAACAACGCCGCACCACTGCCCTGGTCGCGCACCTGCGTGGTCTCGCACTGGGTGTAGAGCGAGCGGTCGCACATCCAGCAGTGGCCGCAGGAGATCTGGAACGGGATGACCACCCGGTCGCCGACCTTGAGGTCACCGACCTCGCTGCCCACCTCCTCCACGATGCCCATCGGCTCGTGCCCGAGGATGTCGCCCGGGTCCATGAACGCACCGAGCACCTCGTAGAGGTGCAGGTCGGAGCCGCAGATGTTGGTGCTGGTGACCTTGATGATCGCGTCGGTGGGCTCCTGGATCACCGGGTCCGGGACCGTGTCGACCGATACCTTGCGCTTGCCCTGCCAGGTCACTGCTCGCATGTCGTCGCTCCTGGTCATCACCTGGCCGGGACGACGCTCGTTCCGGCCCGCCCCCGGCGCCGAGCGGCGGAGACAGCGCCAACCTACGCGGTCAGCACCAGCCTGACCGGGTGGGGGGCCGACCGCGGGCAACGGGCCGGACCGCCGCACCGGAGGGCCCCGGGGCGGCGGCCCGCCCTCAGACCCGGGTAACCGCCAGCACCACCTGGGCACCCTCGCCGACGACCAGCCGGCCCTCCTCGGTGTCCAGCGAATGTTCGAGATGAAAATCGGTGTGCTCGGCCAGCCCGCACTGCTCGAGTACGTTCTGCAACGCCCGCTCACCCCAGCGCCCGCGCGCCTTTGGCGCGTTGGTCAGCGAGTTGCCGAGCCGCGCCGCCTCGCGCCGAACCTCCTCCTGGCCTTCGCGCAACGAGGTGAT
>JBBQAB010000344.1:0-5572 GCA_038198385.1 Propionibacteriales bacterium | reverse complement strand
CTCGACAGTCCTGACCTCAGACAGTCCTGACCTCAGACAGTCCTGACCTCAGACAGTCCTGACCTCAGACAGTCCTGACCTCAGACAGTCCTGACCTCAGACAGTCCTGACCTCAGACAGTCCTGACCCGGGCTCCGCGCGTCGCCGCGGGGGCGGGCTACTCCGGAGGCGGGGTGGCGCCCTTCAGGGCGTCCACGGTGATCCAGTCGATGAGCAGGTAGCCCTCCGCGTCCGGCGGCGGGACTCCGACCGCTCCGCCCGACTGGAAACCCCAGCGCATCGGCGTGCTGGGGACGTTCTCGGTGACGCGTCGGATCAGCTGCCCGTCCAGGTAGAAGGCGAGGACGCCGGGGTACCACTCGATGGTCGCCGTCTGCCACGCGCGGTCCGTGGTGACCGGAGCCTTGAAGACGTCACCGTTGGCCCGCGGGTTGCCGATCTCGTGCACGTAGCCGGCGACCTTGGCCCCCCACGGCATCTCGGGATAGTCGACCTCGCCCTCGGCCCACTTGTCGCTCACCGGCCACAGCAGGAAGGCCGTCCCGAAGCGGCCGAGCTTGGAGTCCGCCGGATAGCCGCCGTTGACGTCGGGTCGGAATCCCCCGACGGTCCGGAAGCGGACGGTGTACCGCCCGTAGGTCTGGCCCATCTGCTCGCCGCTGGCGGCCGCACCCGGACGCAGGACCGGGAAGAAGGACCCGCCCAGGGCGGAGTTGTCCCCCTTGGTGGCCGGGGTGTAGCCGTGCAGCCGGAAGACGCCACGGGCGCCGAAGTCGTCGTGGACGACGTCGGCGGTCTTGGAGGCAAAGTTCAGCGACCGGTCGTGGGTGGTCCCCCAGCCGTCAGGGTAGGAGCGCAGGGTCTTGGCGTACGGGTTGGAGCCCGCCAGGTACCAGTCGGTGTTGCTGGCGTTGACGAAGCCGCCCACCGGGACGGAGGTTGTGAAGTCCTCGGTGTAGAGGCGGCTCCAGCCGGCCGAGGGCTGCTGGGGCATCGGCGACGGCGCCGCGGCCTGCGGCTCGCTGCCGTCGGGTGCCGGCGCCGGGACCGTGGCGGAGGGAAAGCTCGTCGGGACGGGGAACCCGCCCACATAGCTGGTGGACCCCCGCAGGTAGGCCGCGCCGAACAGCAGCACCAGGACGCCGACGACGGCCCCGAGACGGGGCAGCCAGGCTCGCCGGAACGTGTGGGCACGGGCGGACACGGGCCGTCCTTTCGCGGGGCAGGCGTCCGCTGCTGTGGAGGGGGGAAAGACGCTGACGAGCCAACGATACCGGCGGGTGCGGCCGAGCGGACCCGCCCGGAATCTTCTCAGCGACAGTTCAGTGTGGTCGCAGCGGCGTGACCGGGGGCGCTCACGAGAGGGCGTGCCGGGTCCGGCGGCGGGGCCGCAGCCCCAGCGGTCGGCCCTTGCGCAGCGAGTCCAGGCTGTAGAGGAAGGGCCCCAGGCAGGCGGCCCCGAAGGCGAACCGGGCCACGTTCCAGCCGAACGTCTGCGGCACCAGGAAGACGGTTGCGCCGGCCAGCACCACGCAGACGCCCAGGAAGACCAGGCTGGAGACGCTGGAGCGGAGGGTGCCGTGCCTCCGGGTGACCGCGATCCGCAGCCACAGGGTCTGCGCCAAGACCGCGAGCAGGGTGGCCACGGCCACCCCCGCCAGTCCGAACCAGCGCAGCAGCAGGAAGGTGGCCAGGATCTTGGTCACGACGGCGGCCGCGGCTCCCCAGGCCAGCGGCCCGGACCGGCGGACCGTGATCAGCATCCGGGAGCTGGCGCCGCCCGCGGCGACCGGCAGGGCGCAGAGTCCGATCACGAAGACCACCAGCACCAGCGAGGTGGGTTCGTAGGAGGCCGGGGCGAAGATCCGGAGCAGCGGGGCCGCCCCGGCGGTCAGCCCCAGCAGGGCCCAGCCGAGCAGCCAGTAGATGCCGTCCCGGGACTCCCCGATCATCTGCCAGCGGCGTGCGGGGTCCACGATGCTCTTCAGCCGGGGCAGCCAGGCGCGGTTGGTGAAGGTGAGCAGCAGCACCATCACGTTGCCGACCGTGAACGCGACCTGGTAGCGGGCGACCTGCACCTCGCCGAGGTAGCGCTGGATGATGAAGCGGTCCCCGGCGGTGATGATGAACTGCGACAGGCTCGCGAGCACCAGGGGGATGCCGAGGGCCACGGCGCGGCGCAGGGTGACGAGGTCGGCAATGCCGCGCCAGCGCGGCCGGGTCCACCACAGCGCCAGCATCATCCCGAGCCACTGGCCGGCCACCCCGCCCCAGGCGTACGCCACGATGCTGCGGTCGAAGGCGAACAGCAGCACGATGCCCAGCACCTGGCTGCCCACCGTGGAGACCAGGCTCACCGTCGCGAACCGGGCCAGCCGGTCCTCCGCCTGCAGGATCGACAACGACAGCAGGACCACGGCCCCGGGGGCGGTCCAGAGCAGGGTCACCAGCAGCAGCGGGGAGTCCGTCCGGAAGCCCAGGGCCGGTCCCCACCACGTCGAGGTCGCCGCGGCCACGGCGGTGACGGTGAAGGCGAGGACGGTCCCGGCCGCCATCAGACCCCGGGCGCGGAGCCCGTCGCGGTCCTCCAGCCGCTGGATCTCCAGCGCCTGGTCGAGGCCGAAGACGGTGAGCACGATGAGCAGCTGGAACAAGGCGATGGCCGCCGACAGGGCGCCGAAGTCGGCCACCTTGACCAGGTGAGCCAGGATCGGGGAGACCAGGGTCCCCACCACGAGCTGCATCGACCAGACGACGACGTAGACCATGCCGCGCCCGAACAGGTCGCCGACCCCGGAGCCGGCGGCCTGGGTCGGGGTCGGCTCGGCCGCGGACGGGATCACCGGCCCGAGGTCACCGCTGGCCATGCGGGTCCAGCTCGACGCGGAGGCGTCCGTCGATGGCGTCGGTCAGAGCGCCGCTCTCCTCGCTGAACTTCCGGGCGAACAGCGCCGGGCTCTCGGAGCGCCGGGCGGCCCGGCAGATGTCGTCGAGGTCGCTCAGCTCCAGCCACCGGGGGTTCTTGGACCGGGTCGTGCCCCAGCTGATGAACCACGGGTGCGGGTAGGTGCTGACCTCCGCCGGCCAGTTGGCCCCGAAGCTGTCGGTCACCAGGATGGAGGGGATCATCACCTCGTCCGGGGTCCAGCACGTGCGGAAGAAGTCCACCAGGTCGGGCCGCTCGTCGACCACCCCGAGGATGATCTCGACGTGCCGCCGGGTCAGGATCTTGGTCTGGGCTCCACCACCGGGGGTGACGCCGCGGGGCACCCGGCGCGGGAGCGGCAGGGCCAGCCGGTGCCGCCGCCAGACCCGCTGGGGCAGCAAGAAACGATCGTAACCCCGCGCCAGGCCCCATTCGGGGATGGGCAGCGGGCGGGTCTCGGACCACGACCGCTCGGGGTGGGCGGCCAGGGTCTCGATGATGCGGGCGGTCGGGGCCAACGGGTAGTCCGCGCCCGTGGCCATGATCACGTGACGGGCGTCGGTGGCGGCCAGCGCGGCGCGGTAGCCGCTGAGCTCGGCCTCGAGCACCCCGAACTGGGCCCATCCGGCACTGATCCGCGGCAGCACCGTCACCCGGTCGGGCAGGTCAGCGACCATCTCCGCGAAGAGAGGCTCCGCGGTGGTGGCGTCGACGTGCAGGAAGACCGGCAGCGGGTCGAGCGCGGCCATGAGCCGGTGCAGGTGCCGGGGCTTGTCGTGGGCCACGATGACGACGGCCGGCAGCGGAGCCGAGGCCGGCGGCTGGCTCATCTCTCCGCCCTCAGCTGGTAGACCTGCGCGCCCGGAGCGCTGTAGACGGGCTTCCACAGCGGCGACCGGGCGACTGCTTTGGCCAGCTGCAGGTGGTCGGCGAAGGACTGGTTGCCGTAGCGCTGGTCGTAGGCCCCCATCGAGTCGGTGATGATCGCGTAGTGCCGGGTGCCCTCGATGGTGAGGAAGGATCGGGTCAGGGCCTGGAGGTCGGCCTGGGCGTCGTAGGCCGCGCCCGACTCGGAGGGGAAGCCCGAGCCGTCCCCGTGCGGGATGCCCTGCCGCCCGTACCAGTCGGTCTCGGGATAGCGGGCGGTGCTGTCGTTGGGCAGGGTGAGGCCCGTCCCGAGGGCCAGAATGACCGAACCGTCGGGGGCGCCGTTCTCGACCCAGGTGACGGCGTCGACGTCGCCGCGCCGGATGACCCGGGCCCAGTCCATCCCGGACTGCCCCAGGACGTTGACGGCCAGCAGTGCCACGACACCGACCGCAGCGGCCGTGCGGACCAGCTGCTGGGCGCGGGGCGTGGCCGGCGGGGGGAGCGGGACGCAGGCCAGAATGGCCAGCCAGGGCAGCGCGAACAGCGCGACCCGGAAGATGCCCTCGTTGCCGTATGAGGTCCCCAGCATGATGACCACCGAGCTGGCCGAGGCGGCGGCGAGAGCCCAGGTCGTACGGTTCCGGGTCCGGATCAGCACGTAGAGCGCGATCAGGCCGACCACCACCAGAGCCAGAGCCGGCACCAGGAAGGTCAGCCGGTTGGCCAGGGCGACCGGTGAGGTGCCGACGGCGTTGTCCGGCGGCGTCAGGTTGGAGAACAGCTGGCCGAAGGCCGAGCTGTCCACGTAGCGGCCGAGCAGGTTCCGGTTCAGCAGGGCCCAGACCACGGCGGGGGCCAGCGGGATCGCCGGCACCCACCACGGCCGGACCAGCCGGAACAGCACCAGGGTGCCCAGCGCGAACGTCAGCATGTATGGGCTGATCTGGTGGGTCACGGCGAGGGCGACCGACAGGATGGCGACCAGCACCACCCGGACGGGGAGCCCGAACGACGGCGTGACGCCGCGCGGAGTGATGAGCAGGACCAGGATCGTGATGGCGAACAGGAAGCCGATCACCTGGGGTGCGAAGAAGACCGTGTTGAGCGAGCTCGCCAGGGCGAAGATGAGACCGGCGAGCCAGGCACGGCGCTCGTCGAGGAAGTGGCGGGCGAGCATGCTGACGACGAAGGCCATCGTCGGCGCGGCCACCACGGCCCAGCAGGCCGCATAGAGGAAGACGTTGGTGATGCCGGCGCTGGCGACGTTCACTGCCGCCGAGCTGAAGAGGCCGGCCCAGGCCTGGTAGATGTCGGTGCTGCGGTCCAGCTGACCGTTCGCGAGCAGAAACTCCACGAGGCCGATGTGGCGGGCCGAGACCACCACCGTGGGCTCGCGGTACATCGCGGTCTGGCTGGCCACGACCAGCGTGGCCAGGCTGAGGACCGGCCCGGGCAGGCTGAGCCGGCGCCGCCAGGCCCAGCCGAAGGCGCCCACCACCGTGGCCGCGCCGACGAACCAGAGCGGGCCGGCGGACACCGCCACTCCACCGGGGCGGGGAACGCCGTGGTGGGCCATCGCGGCTCCCACCGCCAGAGCCAGGCCCAGGACGGCCAGCAGGGTGGGGGCGAACCGGGCGCTGAGAACCCGCTCCCGGGTCAGCGGGACGTCGTCGCCGGGCGGCGGCATGACGCCGGCGGCGGTCGACCAGCCACCCGCGGCCACCTGTTCGACGGCGCGGTCGGCGGTCGACCTGTCCTGGCTCCGCACCAGGCGGG
>JBBQAB010000343.1:0-2734 GCA_038198385.1 Propionibacteriales bacterium | reverse complement strand
TCGAGCAGGGCTGCCCGGTGCGTGTGGAGAAGATGATCGCGCTGTTCACTTCCCACGACAACGCCCTCACCGAGACCCTGGTCGCCGCCGGGAAACACGTCGGGCGGTACCCGGAGTTCGCCGCCGCGCTGATCGAGCACGAGTCTGCGTGGACCGAGCTGTGGGACATCTGTGACATCCGGCTGCCCCGCGAGCCCCGGGTGCAGTTCCTGCTCCGCTTCCACGTCTCCCATGTGCTGCAGGTGTGCTCGCGACACACGGCCCGGCACGACGCCGGCGTCCCGGCCCGCGGCCTCAACGGCGAGGCCTACCGCGGACACGTGTTCTGGGACGAGCTCTACGTCTACCCCTACCTCAACTTCCGATTGCCCGAGATCACCCGCGGGCTGTTGATGTACCGCTACCGGCGCCTCGCCGAGGCGCGGGCCGCGGCGAGGGGGGCCGGGTACCGGGGCGCGATGTTCCCTTGGCAGAGCGGCAGCGACGGTACCGAGGAGACCCAGGTCGTTCACCTCAACCCGCTGTCCGGGCAGTGGGACCCCGACCACAGCCACAACCAGCGTCACGTCAACGCCGCGATCTTCTACAACGTCTGGCAGTACTACCAGGCCACCGACGACCTGGCGTTCCTCCGCGACTACGGCGCCGAGCTCATGCTCGAGATCGCACGCTTCTGGGCCTCGATCGCCCACCTCAACCCGGAACGGGACCGGTATGAGATCCACGGGGTGATGGGGCCCGACGAGTTCCACGAGCGCTACCCGGGCGCCGAGGTCGGCGGGCTGCGGAACAACGCCTACACCAACCTGATGGTGGCGTGGATCGTTGCCACCGCCCCCCGGGTGCTCGACCTGCTGCCGAAGAGCCGTCGCGCCGCGCTGCGGGCCAGCCTGGGGCTGACCGACGACGAGCTGCGCACCTGGGATGAGATGAGCCGCAAGATGTTCGTGCCCTTCCATGAGGGCGGGATCCCCAGCCAGTTCGAGGGCTACGCCGAGCTCGAGGAGCTGGACTGGGAGCGCTACCGCGCCGAGCACCCCAACATCCAGCGCCTGGACCGCATCCTCAAGGCCGAGGGCGACGACCCCGACCGTTACCAGCTGACCAAGCAGGCCGACGCGGTGATGCTGTTCTTCTTATTCTCCGACGATGAGCTCCGCGAGCTCCTGGAACGGCTCGGGTACGACCACGACCCGGACCTGGCCCGGCGGACCATCGAGTACTACGACCAGCGCACCTCCCACGGCTCGAGCCTGAGCCTGGTCACCCACGCCGCCGTGCTCACCGAACTGGACCCCGAAGGCTCCTGGGAGCGCTTCCTCGTCGCCCTGGAGAGCGATGTCGGTGACATACAGGGTGGCACCACCAAGGAGGGCATCCACCTGGG
This sequence comes from Propionibacteriales bacterium, assembly GCA_038198385.1. GTDB lineage: Bacteria > Actinomycetota > Actinomycetes > Propionibacteriales > Propionibacteriaceae > Microlunatus. The sequence goes on along the minus strand of JBBQAB010000343.1, from coordinate 1,347 downwards.
CGTCATGTCCGGCACCCTGGACCTCCTGCAGCGCAGCTACGTCGGCGCCAACGTGCGGGATGGGGTCCTTCACTTCGATCCGACCCTGACCGATCGGCTCGACGGGCTCATGTTCCCCATGCAGTTCCGCCGCACGTCGATCAGGGTGAGCATCTCCGGTGACGAGTTGACGGTGCACGCCCAGGCCGAGGGGTACGGCCGGCCGGTGCAGATCGGGATCGGCGACGAGGTCCGGGAGCTGGCCGCCGGCGAGGAATGGGTGGCGCCGCTACGCCGGCAGGGCCATGCTCAGAAGGACGCAGTAGTCACCACCACGGATGGGAGCGGTCGTGTCGACGCGAGGCTTTGAGGCTGCGATCTTCGATGTGGACGGGGTGCTGGTCGACTCGCCGCACGAACGGGCGTGGAAGGACTCGCTGCGTGAGCTGATGGAGGGCGACTGGGCTGACATCGCCCGTCAGACCTCGTGGTCAGACGAGCGCTTCACGCCGAAGGTCTACCAGCACGAGATGTCAGGCAAGCCTCGGATGGACGGAGCGCTTGCAGCTCTGGAGTACTTCGAGGTTCCCGACCCCGCCAAACGGGTGGCGGCCTACGCCGAGAACAAGCAGACCATGGTCATCAAGCTCATCGAGGCCGGCGAGTTCGAGGCGTACCCCGACGCGTTGCGCTTCGTGCTCGCCGTTCACGACGCCGGGATCCCGGCGGCCGCGGCGTCGTCGTCGAAGAACGCCGGTCTGTTCCTCCGCCAGATCCGGCTCGACACCTTCGCCGAGGAGCAGGGCCTCCACTACGACTTCCTGCGGCCAGGACTGAGCCTCCTGGAGTTCTTCGACGTGGACATCTCCGGGCGCGACTTCGACCGAGGAAAACCGCATCCGGAGATGTTCCTGACCGGAGCGGCCGAGCTGGGCGTCACCCCGGAGCAGTGCTTCGTCGTGGAGGACGCCCCCAGCGGCGTGCAGGCAGCCAAGGCCGGCGGCATGGCCGCGCTCGGTCTGGCCCGAGCAGACGACGAGGAGCTCCTCGCCACCGCGAACGCCGACATCGTCGTCGCGTCGCTCGATGAGATCGACGTCGCCGGCCTCGGCGAGCACCAGCTGCGGCGGCGAACGTCGTGAGGGTGTCCGACGGCAGCCGCGTCGGCGACACGATCCGATCGATACCAGAGACGGGAGTTCCCCATGTCCGACAGCCAGATGAGCGTCCGGCGGGCGAGCCAGGGCGGCCGCGGCCCTCGCCCCGTCATGGTGGCCATAGCGGGTGACAGCGGCACCGGGAAGACGACCGTCACCGCCGGGCTGGTCAAGGCCGTCGGCCCGGAGCGCATCCATGCTCACCGAACTC
>JBBQAB010000342.1:0-5559 GCA_038198385.1 Propionibacteriales bacterium | reverse complement strand
GCCGTCGCGGATCAGCTCGGGCATCGAGCCCAGGGGAGCGGCGATCACCGGGGTGCCGGTGGCCAGGGACTCGACCACCGACAGACCGAACGGCTCGGCGAACGCGATCAGGTGCAGCAGGGCCGCCGCGCCGCCCAGCAGCCGGTCCCGCTCGGCCGGACCGACCGCCCCGACGTAGCGTACGGTCACGCCGTCCAGGTACGGCTCGACCTGCTCGGCGAAGTAGGTCCGGTCCTGCACGATGCCCGCGATGACCAGGGGCATTCCGGCCCGCCGGGCCACCGCGATGGCCCGGTGGGTTCCCTTGTCGGGGTGGATCCGCCCCAGGAACATCAGGTAGCCGCCGTCACCGGCCCCCACGGAGAAGGAGCCGGTGTCGATGCCGTGGTAGATCGTCGCGTCGTAGTCCAGGCTCGGGTGCCGGTCCGCGTCGCTGATCGCGACGAAGTGCGCGACGTCGCTGTACTCGCGGTAGACGGGCAGGATCTGCTCCGAGGAGAACCCGTGGATGGTCGTCACCATGGGCGTCCCCACCAGCCGGCTGTAGCTCAGCGGAAAGAAGTCGAAGTGGTTGTGCAGCACGTCGAGCTCGGCGGCGTGCTCGAAGGCGGCCCCCAGGTGCAGCGCCTCGCCCACCTTGGCGTCGACGCCCTCGGCCTCCTCGTAGCCTGCGGCCACGGGTGCGACCAGCCGCCCGCCGGTCAGGGAGTTGGCGGTAGCAAACAGGGTCACGTCGTGGCCCCGGGCCAGGTAGCCCTCGGCCAGGGTGGAGGCCACCTGCTCCCAGGGTCCGTAGCCGATCGGCGGCGTGCGGTGGGCAATGGAGGCGATGACGCCAATCCTCATCAGATGTCCTCAGGACGGGGGCGGTCCAGCTGGCGTCGGGGCCGCCGGCAGGCGGGCGCCCGGGCTGCTCAACCTACGCCGCAGCGGCCCGACTGAGGGCCATCAGACCACCCCTCAGGGTGGAATCCGTACCCGGTCGGCGGTGCTAAAATCAATGCTGTCGCCGGTCGTGGCCACGACACGACATTCTCTCCAGATCCGCGCAGCGTAGCGAAGGATCGACCGTACGGCCCCCGGTGTGCCCCCAGGCACAGAACGGGAGTGGTCCGACGGTCAGCGCAGGACGTTTCATCGCTGTGCCCATCGCGGCCATCCGGCCCCGCGGCGCCGCCTCAGACCGGCACGCCCGGACCGAGGTCACCGCAGGCGCCATGCTGACCGCCGAACGTGTCGACGTACGCGTCAGAAGGAAGGTTCGCCCGTGTCGATCTCCTACGGAGTGCTCAGCACCTACCCGCCCACCCAGTGTGGTCTGGCCAGCTTCAGCCGCGCCCTGGTGACCGCGATCTCCTCACCCCAGGACCGCGTTGGTGTGGTCCGTGTGATGGATGCCGGGGAGACCCCGGCCGAGGTGGACCACGCCTGGGTCCGCGGTACCCTGCGGGGCGCTGAGTCGGCCGCCGCAGCCCTCAACAGCTACGACGTCGCCGTCATCCAGCACGAGTACGGCATCTTCCCCGGGCACGACGGCGAGGAGATCCTCACCGTGGTGCGCGACCTCCGAGTCCCCACGATCGTGGTCCTGCACACCGTGCTGGTCACTCCGTCGGTGCACCAGCGCGAGATCCTCGAGGAGCTCGCCCGGCACTCCAGCGTCCTGGTCACCATGACCGAGACCGCCCGGCAGCGGCTGGTCGCCCACTACGACGTCAACCCCGGCCAGGTCCAGGTCATCCCGCACGGCGCCGAGCCGTCCCCGCTGGTCGATGCGGCTCCCGCCACCGAGGTCCCCGGTCGGGGCCCGGTCGTGCTGACCTGGGGTCTGCTGGGTGAGGGCAAGGGCATCGAGTGGGCCATCGACGCCATGGCGACCCTGTCCGACCTCGAACCCCGCCCGCAGTACTGGGTCGTCGGCCAGACCCACCCCAAGGTCAAGGCGGAGCGCGGCGAGGTCTACCGCCAGATGCTCCTAGAGCACACCGCCGCGGGCTGGGAGGGCATGGTCTCCTTCGAGGACCGCTACATCGGCAAGGCCGAGCTGCACCGCATCGTGCAGCAGGCCGACATCGTCCTGCTGCCCTACGACTCCCGCGAGCAGGTCACCTCGGGGGTCCTGATCGAGGCCGTCACGGCGGGCAAGCCTGTCGTTTCGACCCGCTTCCCGCACGCCGTCGAGCTGCTCTCCAGCGGCGCCGGTCTGCTCGTGGACCGTCAGGACCCGGCCGGGATCGCCGCCGCGCTCCGTCGCGTCATGACCGAGCCCGGTCTGGCCCGCGCGATGGCCGTCGAGGCCAACCGGATCGCCCCCGACCTGCTGTGGCCCGCCGTGGCCGACCGCTACCGGCAGGTGGCCGGTTCCATCCTGCGGCCGGCGGCTGTCCTGGTCAGCGCGTGAGCCGCGCCTACCTCGAGGAACCGGCGAGCGACTCCTCCGACGGCCTGGCCTCGGACCCCGTCTCCTTCGTGCACCTGTTCCGCCTCAGCGACGACGGCGGCCTCTACGAGCACGCCGAGCTGTCGACGCCGCGGCCCGAGCACGGCTACTGCGTCGACGACATCGCCCGTGGTCTGATCGTGGCCGCCCGCGAGCCCGTACGCAGCAAGCAGCTGGGCGACCTGGCCGAGTTCTACCTGTGGCTCGTGGCTGACGCGCAGACCGAGGACGGCCGGTTCCACAACCGCCGGGACCTGACCCTGCGCTGGACCGACGAGCCGACCCTGGAGGACTGCTGGGGGCGGGCCGTGTGGGGGCTCGGCACGGCCGCGGCCCGCCTGGAACCCGGATCGGCGGCGGCGAGCACCGCCCTGCAGCACTTCGAGGTCGGGGCCGAGCGCCGCGCGCCCTGGCTGATGGCCATGGCGTACGCGGCCCTGGGTGCCGCCGAGGTCCTGACCCGCTATCCCGACCACGCCATCGCCCGGAGCCTGCTGCGGGATGCGGCCACCGCCATCGTGGTCCGGACCCGGCTGCATCCCGAGGCAACCGCCCGCGGGACCGGCGCCTCGGGCCGTACGGACTGGCCCTGGCCCGAGCCGCGGCTGCGCTACTCCAACGCGAGCCTGCCCGAGGTGCTGATCGCGGCTGGCGACCAGCTCGAGGACCCGGCCCTCCTGGCCGACGGACTGGCCCTGCTCGGCTGGCTGCTCGAGGTCGAGACCCGCGGGGAGCACATCTCGGTCACCCCGGTCGGGGGCTGGGTGCGCGGCGAGCCCCGCCCCGGCTTCGACCAGCAGCCGATCGAGGTCTCGTCCCTGGCAGACGCCTGCGCCCGGGCCCATGACGTGACCGGTGACCCCCGGTGGCGGACCGCCGTGCTGCGCTGCGAGGCTTGGTTCCACGGCGCCAACGACGCGGCCACCTCCCTGGTGGACCCGGTCACCGGCGGCGGGTGCGATGGACTCCATCGCCACGGACGCAACGAGAACCAGGGAGCCGAATCCACCATGGCCATGATCTCCACCCTCCAGCACGCCCGTCGGCTGGGATTGGCTCCTTGAGCGCTGACGCGCTCGTCCGGCGCGACCCGACCGTCCTGCCCGCTGACCCGCGCCGGGTCCTGGCCAAGATGTTCCTGCCCGGCCAGGAGACCCTGGCCAGCGGCCTCAGCCGCGCCCAGGCGGTGATCAACCGTGTCCTGGCCATGAGTGAGGAGGTAGTGGCCGAGACCCTCGGGGAGACCCTGGCGCTCTTCGAGGACCGGCATCGCAACCTCGACGCCATCTTGCGGAAGCACTTCACGGTCGCGGCCTCGCACCGGGTGCCCGACCGGGAGTACCTGCCCGCCGACCGGGCTGCGCTGATCGGGGCCTACTTCACCCAGGAGTACTCGGTCGAGTCCGCCGCACTGCTCAACCCCTCCCTGGTGGCCCACCCGAACCAGGACGGACTGGCCCCCGGTGAGCTCCGGTTCGTGATGAGTGCGCGGGCGGTCGGGGAGGGCCACATCTCCAGCCTGGAGTTCCGGACCGGGGTCCTGGATGCCGACGGTGGGCTGCGGGTCGACGACCCGGGACGCCACCTGGAGACCGGCGAGCCGTCGCTGCGTCCGCTCAGTCGGTCCTTCCTGGCCGGTGTGCTCGCCGAGCGGGCCGACATGCGTGAGGCGGAGCACGTGCTCAGCCTGCTGCCCGAGTCGGTGGACGCCGACGCGGTCGCCCGGGTTCAGATGATGGTGGCCCGGGACCCGACCCGACGCAGCGCGAGCGCCGTGGTGGACCGGATCCGCTGGGTGCTGGACTGCAACTACCGTATCGTCTTCGCTCCCGACGTGCCGCTGGCCGAGCGGGTGCTCTTCCCCCGCGGTCCCGATGAGAGCCACGGGATGGAGGACGCCCGGTTCACCCGCTTCGTCCGGGAGGACGGGAGCGTGACCTACCTGGGCACCTACACCGCCTTCGACGGCGTCCAGATCGCCCCGCACCTGATCAGCACCGACGACTTCCAGACCTTCGAGATCAGCCAGCTGGTCGGCCCCGCCGCGAAGAACAAGGGGGTGGCGATCTTCCCCCGGCTGGTGGACGGTCGCTACGTCGCGCTGTCGCGCTGGGACCGTGAGAGCATCGGGATCTCCACCTCCGCCGATGCCCTCGACTGGGGCGACGCGGTGACCGTCCAGGCGCCGGAACAGCCCTGGGAGGTCATCCAGCTCGGCAACTGCGGACCGCCGCTGGAGACCGAAGCCGGGTGGCTGGTCCTGACCCACGGCGTCGGCCCGGTCCGCGGCTACGGCATCGGAGCCGTGCTGCTCGACCTCGAGGATCCGACCAAGCTGCTGGGCAAGCTGAAACGACCACTGCTGACCCCCAACGCCGACGAGCGGGAGGGCTACGTGCCCAACGTGGTCTACTCCTGCGGCCCGCTGCTGCACGGTCAGACGATGGTCATCCCGTACGGCTGCAGCGACTCCGCCATCCGCTTCGCCTTCGTCGACGTCCCCGCACTGCTCGACGCTCTGCTCGCCGACGACTGAGCCTCCTCGCGCTCGTCCCGGGACCGCACAGGGGGCCGACGCCGGCCGAATGCGGCGGGGTCGGACGGCCGAGGAGGTCTAGTCTTAGCCTCGGCGTCGGCTCCCGGCGTCCCCCCGGCCCGGCCGTCGCATCGGCGGCGCGGCGGAACCTCAGCCGTAAGGACAGGACCCAGATCGTGCCCAGCATGTCGATCACCATCGTTCGCGACGACGCCCGTGAGCAGCAGGTGAGTGACACCACCACTGGTCTGGACCTGTTCGCCGACGACCGGAGCATCGTGGCGATGCGGGTCAACGGTGAGCTGCAGGACCTGCAGCGGGTCGTGTCGGCCGGGGACACCGTCGAGCCGGTCCCGGTCGGCAGCCCCGACGGTCTGGCCATTCTGCGCCACTCGGCCGCCCACGTCGCCGCCCAGGCCGTGCAGGCCGCGCACCCCGAGGCCAAGCTGGGTATCGGGCCGCCCATCGTCGACGGCTTTTACTACGACTTCGACGTGGCCGAGCCCTTCACGCCTGAGGACCTCAAGAGCCTCGAGAAGTCGATGCAGCGCATCGTCAAGGAGCGGCAGCGCTTCCGCCGCCG
>JBBQAB010000341.1:0-2113 GCA_038198385.1 Propionibacteriales bacterium | reverse complement strand
GGAGCTCGTTCCACGAGGTGACCGACCAGATGTCGGCGGCCACGCCCCACTCGTCGGCCAGGATCTTCTGCGCCTTGATCGTCGCCGTCATGGCCACGCCCGAGGCCAGCAGCTGGGCCCGCGGGTGATCGCCCTCCAGCGGGGAGGTGCCGTGGCGGTAGATCCCCTTGAGCAGGGCCTCCACGTCGAGGCCCTCGGGTGCGCCGGGCTGGGAGACAGGCTCGTTGTAGACGGTGATGTAGAAGATGACGTTCTCACCGTCGGGGTGCTCCGGGTCCTCGTGCCCGTACATCCGGCGGAGCCCGTCCTGCACGATGTGGCCGACCTCGTACGCGAACGCCGGGTCGTAGTGCACGACCGCGGTGTTGGTACTGGCCAGGAGCGGCGAGTGGCCGTCGGCGTGCTGCAGACCTTCCCCGGTCAGGGTGGTCCGGCCGGCGGTGGCCCCCATCAGGAAGCCGCGGGACATCTGGTCGGCCATCGCCCAGATCGAGTCACCGGTCCGCTGGAACCCGAACATCGAGTAGAAGATGTAGAACGGGATCATCGGCTCGCCGTGGGTGGCGTAGGCCGACCCGGCCGCGATGGTCGAGCCCATGGCCCCGGCCTCGGAGATGCCCTCGTGCAGCAGCTGGCCCGAGACCGATTCCTTGTAGGACAGCAGCAGCTTGCGGTCGACCGACTCGTACGTCTGACCGTGCGGGTTGTAGATCTTGGCCGTCGGGAACATGGAGTCCATCCCGAAGGTCCGGAACTCGTCCGGGGCGATCGGGACGATCCGGTGGCCGATCTCCTTGTCGCGCATCAGGTCGCGCAGCAGCCGGACGAAGGCCTGGGTCGTGGCGACCTTGGTCTTCTCCCCGACCGGCTCCATCAGCGCGCTGTACATCTCGTCGCCGGGCAACTTGATGACGGTCGGCTTGACCCGCCGCTCGGGCACCCAGCCGCCGAGGGCCTTGCGGCGCTCCAGCAGGTACTCGATCTCGTCGGACTTCTCGCCCGGGTGGAAGTATGGCGGGTTGTACGGGTCCTCGAGCTGGTCGTCGCTGATGTCGAGGTAGAGCCGGTCCCGGAAGGCCTTCAGGTCCTTGGTGTTCAGCTTCTTCATCTGGTGGGTGGCGTTCTTGCCCTCCAGGGCGTCGATCGTCCAGCCCTTGACCGTCTGGGCCAGGATGACCGTCGGCTGCCCGACGTGCTCGGTGGCGGCCTTGAACGCGGCGTATACCTTGCGGTAGTCGTGGCCACCGCGGGACAGGATCTTGACGTCCTCGTCGCTCATCCCCGAGACCATCTTCTTCAGGCGCGGGTCAGAGAAAAAATGCTCCCGGATGTAGGCGCCGTCCTCGACCAGGTAGGTCTGGAACTGCCCGTCCGGGGTGGTGTTCATCTTGTTGACCAGCGCGCCGGCGGCGTCCGCGGCCAGCAGCGGGTCCCAGTCACGGCCCCAGAGGACCTTGATGACGTGCCAGCCGGCACCCAGGAAGTAGGACTCCAGCTCCTGGACGATCTTGCCGTTGCCCAGCACCGGGCCGTCGAGCTGCTGCAGGTTGCAGTTGATGACGTACGTCAGGTTGTCCAGACCCTCGCGGGCCGCGATCCGGATGGCGCCGAGAGACTCGGGCTCGGCCATCTCGCCGTCGCCCATGAACGCCCAGGTGTGCTGGTCGGAGGTGTCCTTGATGCCGCGGTTGTGCAGGTAGCGGTTGAACCGTGCCTGGTAGATCGAGTTGATGCCGGTGAGACCCATCGAGACCGTGGGGAACTCCCAGAAGCTCGGCATCAGGCGCGGGTGCGGGTAGGAGGACAGGCCCTTGCCCGGGCCGCGCGACACCTCCTGCCGGAAGCCGTCCAGCTGGTCGGTGGTCAGCCGGCCCTCGAGATAGGCGCGGGCGTAGACGCCGGGGGAGGCGTGACCCTGGATGTAGACGTGGTCACCGCCGCCGGGGTGGTCCTTGCCGCGGAAGAAGTGGTTGAAGCCGACCTCGTACAGGCTGGCCGCGCTCTGGTAGGTGGCGATGTGGCCGCCGACCTCCAGGCCCTTGCGGTTGGCCTTGCTGACCATGATCGCGGCGTTCCAGCGGATGTAGGCGCGGAGCCGACGCTCGATGTGCTC
>JBBQAB010000340.1:0-2001 GCA_038198385.1 Propionibacteriales bacterium | reverse complement strand
GCCCGTGCCCGCACCGCGGTGCCGACCGACCGCGTCGATCTCGTCGATGAACACGATCGCGGGCGCGTTCTCCTTGGCCTGCTCGAAAAGGTCGCGGACGCGGGAGGCACCCACGCCGACGAACATCTCGACGAAGTCCGAGCCGGAGATGGAGAAGAAGGGGACCCCGGCCTCGCCGGCCACGGCCCGGGCCAGCAGGGTCTTCCCGGTCCCGGGCGGACCGTACAGCAGCACACCCTTGGGGATCTTGGCCCCGACCGCCTGGAACTTGGCCGGCTCGGCGAGGAACTCCTTGATCTCCTCGAGCTCCTCGATCGCCTCCTCGCACCCAGCCACGTCACCGAAGGTGGTCTTGGGCGTGTCCTTGTTGGCGACCTTGGCCTTGCTCTTGCCGAACTGCATGACCCGGCTGCCGCCGCCCTGGACCGAGTTGAGCAGGAAGAAGAAGAGGACGCCGATGATGATGAAGGGGATCAGGGTGCCGAGCAGCGTGGACAGGAAGCCGGGGGTGGCGTTCTCGCCGTTCCAGCGGGTCAGCGTCTTGTCGGCCACCCGCTGGTTCAACCGGGTGATCAGCTCGTCGCTCTGGGTGCCGACCCAGATGGCCTTGTAGCGCGTCTGGTTCGCGTCGTTGAGGGTGACCCGGATCTCCTGCTCACGGTCGATCAAGATGACTTCGGTCAACGGCTCGTTGCCGTTGATGATCGCGACCACCTGGGAGGTCGGCTCGTCCTGGAAGGCCCCGTTGATGCGGCTGCTGAAGTCGATCAGCAGCGCCACGGCGATGACCGCCAGGATGACCCAGACCAAGGGCCCGCGGAATATGCGTTTGAAGTTCATGACCTGCCTAGGAGAAGGACGGATCTGGTCGATCCTCAGCGCTAAGGCTAGCGTTTGTGCCCAACACTTCCCTATCGCCAGCCCATCTCCGGCACGCCTCAGGCGTAGGAGCCGAGGCCGTCGTCCTCCAGCAGCGAGCTGAGCCCGCGGCCCCACCGGGACAGGACGAAGCCCCCGAGCAGCTCGTCGGCGAGCCGGCGGCAGCCGGCCCCGAAGAGGACGTCCTCGGCCAGGTTCGGCTCGACCCGGAGCAGCTCGGTGGCGAGGGTGTACGCGGCCAGATGGCCGTGCGGGGGGTTGGCCAGCGCCGGCTCGTCGAAGAACCGGCCCGCCTCCTCCCCGCCGCGGAGCCGCCGGTGGCCGTACGCGTAGTGCCGGTTGTTCCCCGGAGCGACGAGGGCGGACAGGGTCAGGGTTCCGACCAGGGCTCCGCGCCAGCGGCGGTTCAGACCGAACAGGGTCGCGATGTTGCTGGCCAGCAGGCCCACGCCCGGCACCAGGTTGAGGTAGGCGCCGTAGGAGGCGTCCAGTCCCCAGTCGGACAGCAGGGCGTCGAAACGGTCGGCGCGGCTGTCCGCGGGCCGCCCCGACCCGTACGCGTCGGCGAGCAGGCGGAGCAGAGCCGCCTGCGGCGCCCCACAGATGCGGGACAGGGCCCAGGCGTAGGGGCTGCCCTCCCGCAGCTGGGTCACCGATTGCTGCACCAGACACTCCGCGAACTGGGTTGCCGTGGCCCGCTGACGCAGGAAAGAGCCCACCGACGGCTCGACCTCGACCTCGGTGGCCAGGGCCAGGAGCGCGTCGGCGGTCCGGCGGCTGAGGTCGTGGCCGGACGAGTCGACCGCGAAGGTGGGTGCGGCGACCTGCGACCGCAGGCCGGCCAGCAGCACCTGCTCCCACTCCTGGCTGGCCTCCACCAGCTCGGGATGCCACTCCCACTCCTCGGGCACCCCCTCGATGCCCCGGTGGTGCAGCTCGTAGACCAGGAAGAGCGCCAGCTGGAGGTCGTCGTCGGTGGTGGCCTCACTCATCACCCCCGACCAGACGAGGTCCTCCCCGACCCGGGTGCCCCACGGGCGGTGGACCAGGAGCTCCGACAAGGCGGTGGTGACCGGTCCGCGGGGGGCCGGCATCGGCAGCGGCCGAGCGGGCGGGTACGTC
>JBBQAB010000339.1:0-3097 GCA_038198385.1 Propionibacteriales bacterium | reverse complement strand
GGCCCGCGGGCCGCGGCAGCGACGGCTCCGGTGGAGGGACGGATCGCCACCAGGGCGCTGGCGGGCTTGGTCGAGGCCAGGGCGGACTCGGCCAGCCGCTGCAGGTCGGGACTCAAGGTCGTGGTGAGGTCGGCGCCCGCGACGGCCGGAGCCTCGAAGACCGAGACGGGTGCGTCGGCGGGCGGTGTGGACGGCCCAGGCGAGGGACTGGCGGTCGGGCTCGCCGGGTTCTGCGCCGGCACCAGCTCGACCCGTACCCCCGGGGTTCCGCGCAGCTGCGAGTCGTAGCGCTTCTGCAGTCCGCTCAGGCCGACCTGGTCGCCCGCGACGACGGCCCCGGCGGAGGCGTCGACGATCTCCTTTGTCGCCTCACCGACGCCACCGATGACCGGACGGGCGAAGTCGCGGGTGGGCGCCAGCATCTGCTGGTCCTCCAGGATCAGGGCGCCCGGGACCTTGCGGACCGTGGGCCCCGCCGGCAGGTCGGGGTCGTTGGACCGGTAGACGATGGCCTCGACGAAGGCCTGGGGGCCGGCCGCGGCGACCCTGTCGGCGTACGCGGTGGGGTCGACCTTGACCATGGCGGCGAGCCGGCGGGCGGAGCTGGCCGACGCCGGGGCGGAGATCTTCGACTTGTCGAGGCCGACCCGGAAGACCGAGCGGTTCTTCACGATCACGGAGCTGTCGGCTCCCAGGAGCCGTCCGCGCGGGGGAGCGAGCCGGGACTGGCTCAGCCGCAGACGCCCGTCGAGCTGGGGCGCCACGACGGCCGGCCGCCAGCTCGTCTTCCACGCCCCACCCTCCCGCTGCAGCGTGGCCTGGGTGTCGTAGGACCAGGTCTGCGGAACGCCGGGAAACGTCCAGGTGTACGCCAGTCGTGCGGTTGCCGTGTCGGATTTTGTCTCCACCCCGCTGACGGTGACCGCAGGCGCGAGAGGGCCCATTCCGCGGACCAGGGCGGTGAGCTGGGTGTTCACGTCCGCTCCGGTGGCTCCGACGAAGGCGAGCGCCGTCACGTCCTTCTTGGCCAGCGCCGCCGCCAGTCCTGCCGCGGCGGCGTCCGCGCTGTCGCCGCTAGGCCCGGTGCCGGGGGTGGGCGCCCCGCTCGTACAGCCGGCAACCAGCAGGGCGACGGCCGCAACGCCGGCCGCTAGGCGTACGGGAGTGGTCCCGCGGCGGCGGCCGGACGACGGTTTCCACAGGAGCCGATGGGCGGGCGAGGGCACAGGCATCGCCTCATCCTGCCACCCGTGACGCGAGCGGTCCGGGCGTGGGCGGGGCGGCGCAGGCGTGTCGTCGGGCTAGGGTCCGGGGATGGGCATCTACGCGCAGCGCCCCGGCCGACGTGCGGGGCAGCTCCTCGGGGACGCCTTCGTCGTCCTGTGGACCGTCATCTGGGCGGTCGTGGGGGTGGCGGTCGACCAGACGGTCGGGCTGCTGGCCGGCCCCGCGCGACAGACCGCGCGCACCGCCTCCCAGCTGTCGGGCAACCTGCAGGACGCCGCGAACCAGGCCTCCCGCATCCCCGCCGTCGGCGACGACCTCCGTCGGCCCTTGGACGCGGCCTCGGGGTCGCTGGCCACGTTGATCAGCTCGGCCAACCACCAGGTCGCCACCATCGAGACCCTGGCCGTGGTCGCCGGCTGGCTCGTGTTCCTCATCCCGGTCAGTGTTCTGCTGGTCTTCTGGCTGCCTCGCCGGATCCGGTTCTACCGCCAGGCGCAGGCGGCGCAGCGCTTCCTGAACTCCAGCGCTGATCTTGACCTCTTCGCGCTTCGGGCCCTGGCGAACCAGCCCATGCACCTGCTGGCCCGGATCAGTGACGACCCGGTGACGGCCTGGCGGACCGGTGACCGGGTGGTGGTCGACCGCCTGGCTGAGCTGGAGCTGCGGAGCGCCGGGTTGACGATGCCGGCCGACCTCAGGCCCCAGTCCCGTCCCCCGGGCGGGGACGTCACCGGCGGCGGGTCAGCGGCCCGCCCCTGACGACGGCAGCTCGACCACGGGGCAGCTCAACCACGGCATCTCGGCTTCCCGGGCGTTGACGTCCCGGGTGGGTCCGACAAGATAGACAGATGAACAGGCGCCAGCTCGACCTTCCTCTCGGAAGCGGCATTCACCGAGAGCTGACGATGGTCGCCTACGGCCACTACGGGCGCCCGGTGCTGGTCTTTCCCAGTGAGGCGGGCCGGGCCTGGGACTTCGAGACCAACGGCATGGTGGACGCGGTCGCGGACCTCGTCGACGCCGGCCGGGTCAAGCTCTACTGCGTGGACTCCCTGGACGCGGACACCTGGTCGGACAAGGGCCTGCCGACCGAGGAGCGGGCCCTGCGCCATGAGGTCTACACCCGCTGGCTGACCCACACCGTCGTGCCGTGGGTGCACGACGACACCGCTCCGGGGGCCGAGATCATCACCCTCGGCGTCAGTCTGGGCGCCTACCACGCCCTGCACTTCTCGCTCCAGCGCGCCGACCTGGCCCCGCTGGCGATCGGGTTGTCGGGCAACTACGACGTGACCACCTGGGGCTCCTGGGGCGAGCGGGGGGACGCCACGTACTTCGCCAACCCCAGCGACTACGTGCCCCACCTGCAGGGAGACCACTTGGAGTGGCTGCGGGGCCGCCTCTCGGTGCTGCTGGTGGTCGGTCAGGGTGCGTGGGAGACCCACCCCACTCAGGCTCTGCCCTCGACGGTCAGAATGGCCGGAATGCTGCAGGAGCAGGGCATCCGCTGCGAGCTGGACCTGTGGGGACAGGATGTGAGCCACGACTGGGAGTGGTGGCAGCGCCAGCTAGCCCACCACCTTCCCCGCTTCTGCTGACGACGACCAACTGGGGGTACAGATGACGACGCGGAACCACCTGGTGGGCCTGCTGCTCGGAGCCGAGGAGGACTGGCCGACCGCCTTCGAGGCCATCGCGGCCGAGCTGGGCGTGTTCGACTACCAGGGCCACAGCCACCGGCTGGAGACCGAGCGGGTCCGGATCTCGCCGTTCAACCTGCGCGACCCGGTCCGACACGACGTGGTGATCGACCGCCTCGCCTACTGGTACTACCACCCGCGTGAGTGGCTCAAGAAGGTCGCCCTGATGG
>JBBQAB010000338.1:0-2477 GCA_038198385.1 Propionibacteriales bacterium | reverse complement strand
GAGCGAGTCCAGCACCTGCTGGGCGTCACCCTCGGTGCCGCTGACCTGGTCCCCCTTGACCTCCCCGTGGTCGACGAAGGCCTGCATGGTCTTCTCGGGCATGGTGTTGACGGTGTTGGCCACCGCCAGGTCGGTGACGTACATGGTGTCGGCGTAGGCCGGGTCCTTGACCCCGGTCGAGGCCCACAGGGGCCGCTGCCGGTTGGCACCCTTGGCCTCCAGCGCGGCGAAGCGCTCCGAGCTGAACTGCTCCTCGTAGAGCGCGTACGCCAGCCGCGCGTTGGCGATGCCGGCCTTGCCCTTGAGCGCGGCCGCCTCGTCGGACCCGACGGCGTCCAACCGCTTGTCGATCTCGCTGTCCACCCGGGACACGAAGAACGACGCCACCGAGTGGATCTGGCTCAGGTCGTGACCGTTGGCCGCCGCCTGCTCCAGGCCACCGAGGTAGGCGTCGATGACCCCGCGGTAGCGCTCGAGGGCGAAGATCAGGGTCACGTTGACGCTGATCCCCTCCGCGATGGTCGAGGTGATGGCCGGCAGGCCCGGCTTGGTGGCCGGGATCTTGATCAGCACGTTGGGCCGGTCGACGATCTTCCACAGGTCGGCCGCCTCGGCGGTCGTACCGGCGGTGTCCATGGCCAGACCGGGCTCGACCTCGATCGAGACCCGCCCGTCCGCACCCCCGGTGGTGGTGTAGACGGGCATGAAGATGTCGCAGGCGTTGCGGACGTCGTCGGTGGTGATGGCCTTGATGGCGTCGGCGGTGCTGGAGTCGAGTGCCGCCAGCTCCCGGACCTGCTCGTCGTACTGCTCACCCTTGGCCAGGGCCGACGCGAAGATGGTCGGGTTGGTGGTCACCCCGACCACCGAGGACTTCTCCACCAGCTCGGCGAGGTTGCCCGAGTTGATGCGCTCCCGGGACAGGTCGTCCAGCCAGATGGAGACACCGGCGTCGGACAGTTCTTTCAGACGGTCAGTCATGATGTGAGTTCCTTCTCTGTGGGCCACAAGTTAGCTGATGGTGACGCCGGCGTCGGGCTCGTGGTCGCCGGTCGTCTTGGGACCGCTGGCGGCCGTGTGGGTGGGTGCGTCGCCGGATCCGGCGGCCTCGAGGCTCTCCTTGGCCGCGGCGACCACGGAGGCGCCGGTGAAGCCGAACTCCTCGAACAGCTTGGCCCCCGCAGCGCTGGCGCCGTAGTGGTTGATGCTGATGATCCGGCCGGCGTCGCCGACCAGATCACGCCAGCCGGCGCTGACGCCGGCCTCGACGCTGACCCGGGCCTTGATCGACGGCGGGATGACCGAGTCGCGGTAGGCCTGGTCCTGCTCGTCGAACCATTCGCGGCACGGCATCGACACGACGCGGGCCTGAATGCCCTCGCCCGCCAGCGTGGCCTGCGCCTCGACCGCGAGCTGGACCTCCGAGCCGGTGGCGATCAGGACCACGTCGGGGGTGCCCTCTCCAGATCCGTTGAGTGGGGCGTCCTTGAGCACGTATGCGCCCTTGGCCACCCCGGAGGTGTCGGCGAAGCCGTCCTCGCCGCGGGGCACGATGGGCAGGTTCTGCCGGCTCAGGATGAGGCCGGCGGGCCGGTCGCCGTTCTTCAGGATCGCGGCCCAGCTGGCCGCGGTCTCGTTGGCGTCGGCCGGGCGGACGACGTCCAGACCGGGGATGGTCCGCAGCGAGGCCACGTGCTCGATCGGCTGGTGGGTCGGACCGTCCTCGCCCAGACCGATGGAGTCGTGGGTCCAGACGTAGGTGACCGGCACCCGCATCAGAGCCGACAGCCGTACGGCACCCCGCATGTAATCGCTGAAGGTCAGGAAGGTGCCGCCGTAGGGACGGGTCCCGCCGTGCACCTTGATGCCGTTCATGATGGCGCCCATGGCGTGCTCGCGGATGCCGAAGTGCAGCACCCGACCGTACGGGTCGCCGGGGAACATCTTGGACTGACGGTCCGTGGGCAGGAAGCTCGGCTCGCCCTCCGGGGTCGTGTTGTTGGACTCGGCCAGGTCGGCCGATCCACCCCACAGCTCGGGCATCTTCGGGGCGAGCGCGGTGAGGATCTGCCCCGACGCGGCGCGGGTGGCGATGCCCTTGGGGTCGGCGGGGAAGCTCGGCAGCGCGTCCTCCCAGCCCGGGGTCAGCTCGTCGGCGACCATCCGGTCGTAGAGCGCCTTCGCCTCAGGGTTCGAGGCCGCCCAGGTGTCGAAGCCCTGCTGCCACTCGTCCTGCGCGGCCCGGCCGCGCTCGAGCAGCCCGCGAGTGTGGCCGATGACCTCGTCGGAGACCACGAAGGTCTGCTCCGGGTCGAAACCCAGCAGGGTCTTCGTGGCGGCGATCTCGTCGGTGCCGAGCGCGGAGCCGTGGGCCTTGCCCGTGCCCTGGAGCTTGGGGGCCGGGTAGCCGATGATCGTCCGCAGGCTGATGAAGCTCGGCCGGTCGGTGACCGCACGGGCGGCTTCCATCGCGTCCT
>JBBQAB010000337.1:0-3501 GCA_038198385.1 Propionibacteriales bacterium | reverse complement strand
GGCGGCCAGGTTGTGCGCACCGGTCACGGCCAGGTTGTGGGCCGTCGGGGCGGCCAGGTTGTGCGCACCGGTCATGGCCAGGTTGTGCGCACCGGTCACGGCCAGGGTGTGCGCCGCCGGGGCGGCCAGGTTGTGCGCACCGGTCACGACCAGGTTGTGCGCACCGGCCACGGACAGGTTGTGCGCGGTGGGAACCGAGAGGTTGTGAGCAGCCTGCGCCGGGGCGGCCGCCAGACCGCCGAGGGCGAGCGCCGTGACGGCAGCTGCACCGGAAAGACGAACAACCTGAGTGAAGACCGACGAGAACATGAGATTTACCCTTCGTTTCGCCCGCAGCCGAGAGTAGTTGACTGCGGAACCCTGACGTTTCATGGGTGAATCTATGCACTCACCGTGGACAGCGGGAGTGTCGCTGGGCGACAAGAATAGGACATGTCCTCAAGTGGACATGCCAAAATCGCGTTAGGTGCGGAACTAGTGTCCCAACGCGTCGTCGATCGTGACCGGTCGTTCTCATCCCAGAGCCCCCGTGGCTCCAGCGTCGCTACCCCAGGGGTAGCCGTCAGATGATGACGTCCAACCGTCGACCCTCGCAACAGAGCCGGAGACCCGAGCTCACCCGAGCTTGAGACCCCCGGCTTACTGTCTCAGTGACCAGCCTGAACCCGATGGACACGCTAGTCAAGAACTGGTGCCAAGAATTCGTCCGCAAATACGCTTCCATTACCCGCCTCACACCCGATTTCGAGGTTATCCTCGGCCGCCGCTCAGAACGCTGAGATGTTCCTGATCGCTTCCTGATGCTCCTCTGATCGTGTCCTGAGGCTCAGGTTCCGGTCAGCCCCCCCTCGACGCGTCAAGGGGGCGGGGGCGGGGGCCGAACTCCATTCGCCCGCCCACGCGTTCTACGCTTCAGTGTGAGAGAATTGTTTTGGGGAGGCGCCACTATGTGTGAATTTATCCCACCCTACCTGCTACGTGAACTGGCGGCACGGGAGCGTCAGCCTTCGCCGACCCGGCGCTCAGCGGCTTCGACCGCGCCGCGCTCCACGCTAGGTCTCGACCAGCAGCTCCGGACGAGGCGGGAGTCTCCCCCCCGCGAGCTGCCCACGGTGGCCGCGCTGTCGGCCACGGCCCGGGCCGTTCACGACGCCGGTCATGCCCAGACGCTGCCTGGGTCGCTGGTCCGCGGCGACGGGGCTCCGCCCACCGCAGATGCGGCGGTGGACGAGGCGTACGACTACGCCGGCGAGGTGCTGAGCCTGTTCACCGAGGAGTTCCACCGGAGCTCGGTCGACGACCGTGGGACAGGTCTGACGCTCACCGTCCACTACGGCCAGGCCTACGACAACGCGTTCTGGGACGGCTCGCAGCTGGTGTTCGGGGATGGGGACGGGGAGATCTTCGACCGCTTCACCAAGCCCCGAGACGTCCTCGCGCACGAGTTCACCCACGGGGTGACCCAGTTCACGGCCGGGCTGAGTTACCAGGGTCAGTCCGGGGCCCTGAACGAGAGCATGAGTGACGTGTTCGCGTCGCAGTCCAAACAGCGTGTGCTGGGCCAGAACGCCGACCAGGCGGACTGGCTGATCGGTGAGGGCCTGTTCCTTCCGGGGGTGGCCGCGCGGGCGCTGCGCTCGATGACCGAGCCGGGGACGGCGTACGACGACCCCCGGCTGGGCAAGGACCCCCAGGTCGCCTCGATGGCCGACTACGTCACCACCCCAGACGACAACGGGGGTGTCCACCTCAACTCGGGCATTCCCAACCGGGCTTTTGCCGTGGCGGCGATCACGCTGGGTGGTCCGAGCTGGGGCCGCGCCGGCCAGATCTGGTACGCCGCCCTGACCGGGGGCGACGTCGGTGCCGATGCGGACTTCGCCTCCTTCGCCCAGGCCACCGTCCAGGCCGCCCGCCGGCTGTTCGCCGCGGACCCGGCTGCGGCCACCGCGGTGCAGGAGGCCTGGACCACAGTCGGGGTGCTGGGAACAGCCTCCCCGGCACCTGTGGTCACCGACCCGACGTCAGCGGCCAGGACGGTGGCGGTCGGGACGGTGGCGGTCGGGACGGTGGCGGTGACCCGCAGCGGAGGGTTCGCCGGGTTGACTCGAACGGGCGAGCTGGACCTGGCCGCCGACGAGGCGGGACCCCAGGTCCGTGCTCTGCTGGACCGGGTGGATCCCGCCCGGCTCGCCGCGAGAGGCAGCCAGCCCAGCGCCGCCCAACCAGACCGGTTCGTCTACACGGTCCAGTTGAGCGGCGCGGACGGCGGCGGCGCGGGAGGCGGCGGCGCGGAAGGAGGGGGCTGGGAGGTGACCGTTCCGGAGCGGGACCTGACCCCCGAACTGCATCAGGTGGTGGCGATCGTCCTGGAGCGCGGACAGCAGACGGACGCAGCCAAAGGCTCGACGGGACCCCGGGGCGACTAGCGGAGGAGGGTCCAGGGCCGCCCCGGTGCCATGTCGACCTACGTGAGCTGCATGATGACGATGACCAGAACGATGATGACCAGAACACCGATGATGGTGCCGATAATGCCTCGGTTCATGTTTGCCCTCCTCTCCGAAATCCTGGTGTGGACAGACACGAGCGGGAGGACCAGCCAAGGACTACGGCGCTCCTGCTCGGCCCGTGAACGCTACCGCAGTCCGTGGCCGTTCACCGGCTGTGGCCGACGATTGTCTGACATCCTGACCGAAATTCGGGACAGTGCTGCGCTCCGGACCCGCCTGGGCACCGTCGTGGACCCCGATGGCAGGGCCGCGGCCACGACCTGGAGTACCCGACCCGGCACCGCGGCGACGACCCGCCCCGGAGCGCTCGATACTCTCGGCTCGGCGCGGCCTCCGCCGCGCCGCAAGTCGACGCCGACCGTGAAGGTGACACCCATGACCAACCGCAGTGCTGTGCTCTACGGAACCACCGATCTTCGCGTCGAGGAGCGGCCGAGCCCCGAGGCCGGACCGGGCGAGGTCCTCGTCCGGGTCGAGGCGGTCGGCATCTGCGGGTCCGACGTGCACTACTACGATCACGGCCGGGTCGGAGGGTTCGTCGTGGAGGCCCCGATGATCATTGGCCACGAGGCCGCCGGGACGGTCGTCGCCACCGGTGACGGGGTCGACCCGGGCCTCGAGGGGACCCTGGTCGCCCTCGAACCCGGCATTCCCTGCCGGGTGTGTGAGCAGTGCCGGGCCGGTCGCTACAACCTGTGCCCCGACGTGGTCTTCTTCGCCACGCCACCGGTCGACGGGGCGATCACCGGCGTGGTCACCCTGGACGCCGCGTTCGCGCACCCGGCTCCGACCGGTCTGAGCGCCGAGCAGGCCGCCATGGCCGAGCCGGTGTCGGTGGGTGTCTGGGCCAGCCGGAAGGCCGGCGTCGGTCCCGGCGATCGGGTGCTGGTGACCGGGGCTGGGCCCATCGGGCTGCTGGCCGGCCAGGTGGCGAAGGCCTTCGGAGCGCGCGAGGTCACGGTGACCGACGTCAGCGAGTTCCGTCTCG